>CAYNXW010000078.1:0-9711 GCA_964401265.1 uncultured Pirellulales bacterium
GATCCACCGACGACCTCCTCCAGCGCCTCCCGCAAATCCCCCAGGCCGACCGCGTCCGCCTCGCCCTGCTCGACCAGCTCACCAGCCGCACCCTCACCCCAGCCCAGCACGAAACCCTCAGCCGCTGCCTCGCCGACATCCTCGCCTCCCCCAAAAACTCCCCCGCTACCCGCCGCCGCGCCCTGCAAATCGCTACCCAACACTACCCCGCCCGCGCTCCCGCTTGGTTCGCCCACGCCTACCAGCCCACTCCCGAGCCCGACCTCCGCGCCCACATCCTCCGCCACCTCACCATCCAAAGCCACCCACACGCCGTCCCCCCGCTCCTGCTAGCCCTCGACCACGCCGACCACACCCACTCCACCGAAGCACCCGCCATCGCCGCTGCCCTCGCCGCCTCCGCCAACCTGCCCCTCACCGACGCCCTCACCAAACACCTCCGCGCCAACGCCCCCAATCGCCAACGCCTCGCAGCCCTCGCCTGCCTCCGCCGCCGCATAGGCCACCAGCCCACCCGCCGCCTCATCCTCAACACCCCCCAGTCCGACCCCTTCCTCGCCACCCTCCACTTCTGGGCCCGCCGCTTCGACTACCTCCCCACCAACATGCCCCGCTACTTCCTCTGCCGCCACCACCAGCTCCACCTCACCCCCGAACGCCTCCTACGCCTCACCGACACCGCCCAACACCTCGCCCAACGCGAAGCCTACCGCTTCGACCCCCGCGACACCCACCTCCTGCTCACCCTACCCCCAGAACGCCTCGCAACGCCCGCTACCCAACTCTCCGCACGCATCGCCGCCCGCCTCGCCGCCCGCGCCCACACCAAACGCCCCCCCAGCTCCCCCGGCGCCCCAGACGACTACACCGAACATTTCACTGGCCCAAATCACCCAATCAGCTATACTGATTTGGTGCGTGTGGACCTGCTGCTTGACACCCTGGCCTTACCCGACACTCCAAAGCAACTGCAGCAGTTCCTCAGGGACGACCTGGCCGACACCTCCACCGAGGTCGGCGGCCTGGCCTTGCTTGAACGTGAAAACCAGCGCGTCCGCTTTCGCCCCTACCCGCCGGGCGACCGCGCTCGCGACAACCAGTACCGCGAATCCCTCGACATGTTCGAGGACGCCGCAAACTGCCTGGCACGATGGCACTGCCACGCCCACCGCCAGCGAGGCCCACTACTCGCCGGACCCGGCTCCGACGACCTGCACTACGCACAATGGTCCGACAGCCCCATGCTTGTCGTCACCTACTTGGCCCGCAACCGTTGTAACGTCGATTATCTCAACCCGGAAGGAGCCGTCATTGACCTGGGCAACTACTAATACCAAACACCCGACCGCAAAGAGCCCACGCTACCTCGCTAACCGACTCCTGGCCGCCTGCACCCTCGCCCTCGCTGCCCTCGCCGGCTGCTCCGCCCCGCCAGACAGCCCCAACAGAAACCTCCCCAGCCACGCCGACTCTTCCCCTCAACCCATCCCCGCACCCAACGGAAAATTCGCTCGCCTCGACCCCCAACAACTCGACGATTCCCTCACCCAAGACCAGCTCAAACGAATGGCCCTGCACCTCCAACAAATCCCCGACACCCCACTCTTCCCTGCCGACCCCAACCACCCCGACACCCTCGCTCACGCCCTTGACCAACTCCTGCCATCCACTCCCACACCACCAGACCTCGCCGGCGACAACGCCTCGATCCTCGCCCAAAAAGCCTACCTCCGCGCCAAGAGACTTCTCAACCAGGCTCGCGCCCGCCTCGCCCTCGACCAGATCGCCATCGGCCTCGCCGCCGAACCCAACAACCCCGCACTCTACGAACTACTCGCCAAAGACTACGAAATGGCCGAAAACGCCCCTTACGCCCTCGCCGCCGCCCAAAAAACCATCCAGCTAGACCCCGACCGCCTCATCCCCTACCGCATCGCCGGAGATAACGCACTGGCCGCCGGCCTCGCCCACCGTGCCGCCGCCATCTTCCGACACGCCCTCCAATCACCTCAAGCCACCCCCGCCAACCCCCTCACCGCTCTCCTCCAACTACGACTCGCCCAGGCCCTCGACGAACAAGGCTACCTCGCCGCCGCCGCCACACAGTACCGAAACGCTTACCGACTCCTGCGCCAACAAGCTGCCTACTCCCACGACGACCCCGCACTCAACCGCGTCGTCCGACAGGCACACCTGCCCCTCATGACACTCGCACACGTCCGACTACGCATGGGACAAATCGATCTCGCCGCAAAAGCCCTACAACAAGCCGCCCAACTCTTCGGCCCCGACGTCGACATCGACAACGCCTTCATCCTCTACATCGCCAGCTCCGCCCAACCACTCAACGTCCGCTACCAACAGGTCCACGCCCTCGCAAAATACCTCCTCGCCGCCCAAAACGACCGACAAAACACCCTCACCTCCTTCTACCAGGCCTGCCAGAAAATGGCCAAGTTCGACCAATACCACACCACCATCCAATCCTGGCACACCAACACCACCGGCAACGACCAACTCCCACTGCTCTCGCTCCGACAGTACGCCCACGCCCTACTACTGGCCGGCGACCACCAAGCCGCGGAAAATGCTCTCCTCAAACAACTCGCGCAGGGCCGACAGATCGACCTCGTTCACCGCGACCTCGGAAAACTCTACGCCCAAATCGCCGACACGCAACGCATGATCCTCCACTTCGGCCAATTCCTCCAGCTCGACCCCGACAACGCCCGCAATATCACTACCCAGTGCCTCGACGCCGCCTCCCGCCTCCAAAACCTCAACCAGCAACTGCACGACGCCCAAACCGACGATGTCCTCACCGCCGACTACGGCCCATGCTTCCTCCTCGGTGCACTCGCCCGTCATACCCAACAAGACCTGCTCGCCCAACACTTCTATCGCCGCACCCTCCAACTGCGCTCCACCATGCGCCTCGCACGCACTGCTCTCATCGAACTGCTCCTGCAACAAAAACAATATAAACAGACCCTCAAAGTCATTAAAGATGCCGACCCCGACGACCCCCACATGATCCGCTACGCCGGACACGCCTATGCCGGCCTGAACCAACTCGACCTCGCCGCCAATGCCTACCGCCGACTCGCCGATATCCAACCCGACGACTACCTCACCTACCTCGACCTCGCCGATATCCTCGCCCGCCAACACGCCTTCCCCGCCGCCGAACAAATCCTCCTCAAAGTCCTCGCCTCACGCACCGCCGTCCCCGACGCCTACCAGGCCCTCTTCGTCCTCTACGCCCGATGGAACGCCCAGCCCGACCTCACTGACACCTTCCGACAACATACCGGACAACGCGCCCGACGCATGCTCCGACAAGCCCTCGCCACCGCCAGACAAGCCGACGACGACCTGCCTGACGCTACCGACACCCCGCAAACCGAACAGACGCCCCTCGACCCCCTCACCAGCCAGCACCTCCTGCCCACACTCGAAAACCTCGCTCGCGAATACCCCACCGGACGCGTCATCGGCCTCATGCTCACCGAACTCTACCTCGACCGGAACCTGAACGACCTCGCTGCCCGCCAGATCGAAAAGACCCTAAAGGCCCACCCACGCGACGACCACGTCCTCTCCCTCGCCGCTCGCGCCGCCGAAGCCCGAAACGACCTCCAACACGCCGTCCACCTCCGCCGACAACTCCACGACCTCCACCCCGATGACCCCGCACGACTCGCCCACGCACTCGCCACCCTCCGCGTCGCCGGCCAACCCCAAAAAGCACTCGAACTCCTCCTCCACGCCGCGAGCAAACCACAATTCCTCAACACCGCACGCGACAGCTCCCTGCCCTACGAAGCCCTCCGAACCCTCGCCGCCTCCCGAGACTACCCCCAGGCCCTCGCCTTCTTCCAGCAATGGCACGAGCTCGCCTGCCCTCCCGCTGACACGCCTCAGACCCACCACGACCAACCCAACCAACCCGCCGACCAATCCGAACAGCCCACCACCGACCACCCCAGCCAGACGCCCCAACAGGACCGACCCGACCAGCCAGGACCGCTCGCCATCGCCCAGAACCTCCTCTGGGCCCTCACCGAAAACTGCCAATACGACCACGCCGCTCGCCACGCACGCCAACTCCACCAACACTTCATGCCCAAACAAGACTGGGCCACACTCTACCTCGCCCGCTCCCTCACCGTCCGACGCCAATACGACCACGCCCTCAACCTCCTCAACGACCTCCTCTCCATCCAGCCTGAAAACCACGCCCTACGACTCCAGCTCCTGCTCACCCTCCTCGCCGCCGACCAACCCGACCAGGCCCGCTCACACGCCCAAACCTGGTACCAACAACAACCCGACCTCCCAAAAAACCGCTCCCTCTACCTCTTCACCCTGGGCCGCACCAACGCCCACGATCAGTCCATCCAACTCCTGCAGAACCTCCTACAGGACCACCCCGCCAGCCACAAACTCCGCCTCGCCCTCTTCGACGCCTTCCTCGACGCCGCACGCTACGATGACGCCGACATGCTCCTCGAAAAACTCACCAAAGAACAAAAAAACTCCAACCGTTGGATCAGCCCCCAGGTCACCCTCGACATCGCCCGCGACCAGTCCCAGGCCACCCTCGCCAGACTCGACCGACTCGACCCCGCCGCCACCTCCGACCAGGTCCAATCCCTGAAAGCCCGAATCCTCGCCGCCACCGGCCAGGTCCAGCAGGCCGCCGACACCCTCCAAAACCTCCTCCAAAACGATCCCAACAACCTCGACCTCCAGGTCCGCTACACCACCTACCTCCAACTCGCTGGCCGCGACGACCTCGCCATCGACACCCTCCAACACCTCCGCACCCAATACCCCCACGAATCCCTCCTCCAGAACAACCTCGCCTACGCCCTCACAGAAACCTGCCAACAGCTCGACCACGCCCAACAACTACTCCAACGCTCCCTCAGCACCGACCCCCTCTCCGGACCAACACTTGATAGTGCCGGCTGGTTATACTATAAAAGAGCCGACTTCGAGCAGGCCCTGACATACCTGTACCAAGCCGCCGCCGCTATGGTCACACCCGACCCGGAGGTCTACGACCACCTCGGCGACGCCTACTATCAGCTGCAACGCCTGCCCAAGGCCAAACACGCCTGGACCGTCGCCCTGCGCGAACTGACTCGCCGGGCCGCCGTGGAACGCTTCCTGGTCGCCGACCTCGAACGCGTCCAGAAAAAACTCAACCAACTGGAACAAAACCAAAACGTCGACACCGCCCCCACCTGTGGCGGCTTCTAACTGGAGTACAACTCATGGCCGGACATTCACACTGGGCTGGTATCAAACACAAAAAAGCCGTCATCGACGCCAAACGCGGCAAACTCTGGAGCAAGCTCGCCCGCAACATCATCATGGCCGCTAAAGCCGGCGGCGGAGACCCCTCCGCAAACCTCGCCCTCCGATACGCCATCGACAAAGCCAAAGACGCCAACATGCCCAAGGACAGCATCGAAAAAGCCATCAAACGTGGCAGCGGCGGCCTCGAAGGCGTCAACTACGAAGAAATCGTCTACGAAGGATACGGACCCTCAGGCGTCGCCATCATGTGCGAAATCCTCACCGACAACCGAAACCGAACCGCCGGCGAACTAAGACACCTCTTCGAAAAGAAGGGAGGCTCGCTCGGCGCCACCAACTGCGTCGCCTACCTCTTCTCCAAAAAAGGCCTCTTCACCATCGAAGCCGCCGCCATCGACGAAGACGCTCTCATGGAAATCGCCCTCGATGCCGGAGCCGACGACGTCGAAAGACTCAACGACGACTCCTTCGAAATCACCTGCGCACCCGAAACCTTCCAGACCGTCAAAGACGTCCTCCAGCAAAAAGAAATCCCACTCAAATCCTCCGAACTCGCACAGGTCCCCTCCAACTACGTCACCCTCGACGCCCAGTCCGCACCCAAAGTCATCGACCTCATGGAGGCCCTCGAAGACCACGACGACGTCCAGAACGTCTACGCCAACTTCGACATCCCCCCAGAAATCCTCCAGCAAATCCAATCCTGACTGCAGTAAGAGTTCACGCTTTAGCGTGCAAAAAAAGAATAAGGTATAGCCAGTATGTATAAAGTGTAGGGTGTGGCACCGTCTGTTCGCACGGCATCGCCGTGCAGAACGGGCGATGGCGATCACCGTGACATGGGCATCTTGCCCGCGACTGAAACCACGCTCCCCCTTGTACTGCAACGCTGAATAATGTGCTATCAGCCAAACATCAAAAAGCCCCAAAGGGGCGTCATGTAATAGCCCAGGGCATCGCCCTGGGTTGAAGAACCGCCAGAGACCCCAAAGCCCTGAAGGGGCGAGATAAGAAAGAGCATGACAAACTGCAAACTAAACCTTATCGTCGAAACGAAATATCCTTGTAGCGTTCTAGCAGGTGTGACGGGCCGTGCCCGCCATTAAATTAACAACCTCGATACCCGTGAGAAAGGCGTTCACTTGATCTTCACCTGCTCCCTCCAAAGTGGCTCCAACGGAAACTGCTTCTACGTCGAAACCCCCGACGCCCGCCTACTCGTCGACGCCGGCCTCTCCGGAAAAGCCGCCCAAGAACGACTCGTCCAGCACCAACGTGACATCCACGATGTCGACGCCCTTCTCATCACACACGACCACAGCGACCACACCTGCGGTGCCGGCGTCTTCCACCGAAAATTCCACCTGCCCCTCTACATCTCCAAAGGCTCCTTCAACGCCTGCTCCGCCAAAATCGGCCGCGTCGACCACCCCCACTACTTCCGCCCCGGCGCCTCCCTCCGCTTCAACACCACCTCCGTCCACACCATCCCCACCCCCCACGACGGCCGCGAAGGCGCCGCCTTCATCATCGAACACGACAACAAACGACTCGGCGTCTTCACCGACCTGGGCCACAACTTCCCCGGCCTCAACCACGCCATCGCCAACCTCGACGCCCTCTACCTCGAAAGCAACTACGACCCCGACATGCTAGACCACGGAGACTACCCCGCCTGGCTCAAACGACGCATCACCAGCGACAAAGGCCACCTCTCCAACCAGCAAGCCGCCACCCTCGTCGCCGACCACGCCAAAAAACTCCAGTTCCTCGCCTTGGCCCACCTCAGCCAGCACAACAACACTCCCGAAATCGCCCTCGACACCGCCCGAAAAACCATAGGCCCTCACACCACCATCGCCCTCGCCCCACGCTCGGGCCCCTCCAAACCCTTCTACGTCAGATAACCTGAGGACCACACACGCAAGAAAGTGCACGACGTAAATACTTGTCGTAACAGGATGTTACGTCACTTAGCATCCTATTATCCCTCCTGCCTCTGGAAAAATCGTCCCCAAGCGTGTACAATAAAACCTCTAGCGGTGCCCGAGCCAGACCCGGCCGATACACACTAGCCCAGCAAGCAGGAGAGAAAACCAGGCCATTCTTCCTGTGCCGACACGCACCGCAAGATGTTCAAGACGTGATGGTACTGTGCGCCGACAATCGGCTATACGAATTTCGCCTAACCCAAGCTCAAGAGGTGTTCTCATGAAGCGTTTACTCACAATCACCCTGGCCCTGACTATGCTCGTCACCTTTGCCGGACAGCACGCTCTCGCCGACGGCACCGAAACCCTCGGACCTCCCGCCATCGACATTCAGCCCGGCACCGGCATCGCCGTCGCGGGCGTCGGCCTCGCCGAGGGCCAACCCGGAACCATCTTCATCGATATCCCCAATGACGCCGCCGTCATTCAGGTCATCCTCTACTGGGCCGGCTTCTACGACGTCGACCCCGGCATCGTCGACACCATGACCATCTCCGTCGAAGGCAACACCGTCCAAGGCGACCTCATCGGCGGCCCCACCCCCTTCAACGTCAACGACTACGCCGCCGCCTACCGTGCCGACATCACTTCCCTCGACCTCATCGGCTCCGGCCCCAACGCCATCGATGTCGACGGACTCGCCTTCACCGCCGTCAATCACGGTGCAGGCCTCATCGTCATCTACGACGACGCCTCAGACCCCGCCGACATCCAACTACGCGACGGCGTCGACTCCGCCTTCATCAACTTCGCACCCCCACAGGACACCACCGTGCCCCAGACCTTCACCTTCGACCCGGCCGACTCCGACCGTACCGCCACCCTCGCTCTCTTCGCCGCCAGCATCGAAGGCCAGGACCTCCCGGGCCAGCGACCCACCATCATCCAAGTCAACGTTGACGGCCAACCGCCCCTCTACTTCGACAACCTCCTCGCCAGCAGCGACGGCCTCGAATGGGACACCGTCCTCCTCGACATCGATATCCCCGCCGATGCCGCCTCTCTTACCGTACAGGTACTCTCCGCCGACGCCGACGACACCGGCAACCTCCCCGCCTCCCTCGTCTGGCTCACCGGCACCCTCGCCATCACCCCTCCCTCCACCGAAATCCTCGCCTGTCGCGTCACCGGCGGTGGCAACGATTCCTATATTGACGACCCCAACAGCGATAGCCTTACCCCCCGACAGCTGAGACGCCTTGCCAACCACTACCGTTTCGGCGGCCAGGCCGGCGCCCCCACCGCCTCACAGCCACAACCCTATGGCCAGTGGACACACCATCAACAACGTGGCCCCGACGGCTCCTTTGTCTTCCACGCCGGCACCGCCAGCGCCCCCGAAGGAACCGAAATCGACTGGATCGCCTGCTCCGATCCCGGCTGGTGCTCACCCGCAAGACACGCTCCCGCCAAGCAGATCGACTTCGCCGGCGTTGGCACCTTCAGAAACATCCGCAGGCCAGGCCCCTCCCTCGCCAACGTCGTCGCCAGACAAACCTACCATTGGTTTGAAGTGCACATCGAAGACCTCGGCGAACCCGGAAAAGGCAAAGCTAAAGCCAAAGCAAAAGGCAAAGCCAAGGGCCTACACAGCAGACCGGCTGCCAATGACGCCCTCTGCCCACCCCAAGGCTCTGCCGGCCAAAACGCCAACTGCGACTGCCCCGACTTCTACTCCATCACCATCTACGAAGCCTTCAACCCCGACACCGACGCCGTCAACAACACCGACGTCATCTACCAGGTACACGGCTATATCAACGGCGGCAACCTCCAGATTCACCCCGCCATCAAATAGCCCCCGCAAAAACCACAACCGCTGGCGCACTACGCCGACCTCAACCATAACCACCGCCGCTGTCGCCTCTATCGGCAGCGGCGGTTCTCTATACTCCTTTCCCCCCCGCCAACATCAACCCCTTGACCTGCTCCCCCCTCCATGCCATAATCCACACTAGGCCTGCACCTCCGATTCGCCTCGGCAACGCCATCCCAAACTCGAAAAGGAGCAAACGCCATGGACATCTGCAAACTCACAACCTTCTTCATGTGGTCCACCATCATCAACGCAGCCCTCTTGACCCTCTCCACCGTCATCCTCATAATCGCCTCCGACTTCGTCTACCGTGTGCACACCCGCTGGTTCGCCATGCCCCGCCCCACCTTCAACGCCATCATCTATTCCTTCCTCGGTGCCTTCAAGATCGCCCTCATCGTCTTCAACATCGTCCCCTACCTCGCTTTGCTTATCATCGCCTGACCAGAATCCAGATAGCGTCCGTCTTCTTACCCATGCGGCACTCTCATCGAAACCCCGCATCTTCCCCGCCATTGAACACCTCGTCCCCCAAGGCGACCACCCGTGCCGCTAACCTCTTCCAGCCACCGATGT
>CAYNXW010000079.1:0-9701 GCA_964401265.1 uncultured Pirellulales bacterium
TGCTTGCGACTCCCTGAAAATCGCTTGCTCGTCGACGGCCACATTCATACGCCTCTGGCCTGCTGCAATCAGAACATGGATCCTGGAGCTGTTCTGCAATTGGCCCAGGCGCTCCAGATGGGCGGTGTGGCCTTTGCGGAGCACGCCGACCATATCTGCCTGCCGGACGGGCTGAGCGAAGAGGATGCCGATCTGCCCGCCAACCGCACCGTGCCGCCGAGCAGCGCACGTGCCGAAGAGTACTTTGCCATGCTTGACCAAGCGGGTGTGTCGGCTGACAGTGTCGGTTTCGAGGTGGAAATCAGCGGGGCGGGGCGACTGCTTATTCGTCCGGAGGAGCGTAGTCGTGCTGCTTTTATCATCGGTTCGGTTCATGCTGTGCCGGAGCGTAAACAGAGCCGACCGGATTACGAGCTATTCTGTCAACAATTCATGGCTGCTAGCCAACAGCTGCTCGGCAGTGGCGTGCGTGTGCTGGCGCATCCGTGGCGTGTCTTTCGTCGCAGCCATCTGCCCGTTCCGGAACACCTCTTTGCTCCCATGGTTGCAATGTTGAAAGAAGCCGGGGTCGGTGCGGAGGTGAATTTTCACACGAACGAGCCGCCGGCCGCCTTCTTTAAGCTTTGCCTGGAGGCGGGCGTGAAGATTGCTTTTGGCTCGGACGCGCACAACATGCGCGAGCCGGCAGAGCTGTGGCCCCATGTGCAACTGATCCGTCAGATTGGTTTCGACGGCGACCTGGGAGACATCCTGCTCGACCCGCGTTTTGGGGCATAGGGTGTAATACACAGCTGTTACAGGGAGGGTGGTTTTTCTGGTCCGCGAGGCTGGTGTGTTTTTCATGGCGTCCAAATCTGCCGCCACATTTTTCCGGTGAGTTCTGCCATGCTGCGGTCATGATGGCCCAGCACGATTCGTTCTGTTCCGCTGGCGTTGTCCTTGCTCGAGAACGTTATTTGCGCGGGCCAGAGGCTTTCCATGCTTGCCGGGGAGAGTCCGTAACGCATGTCGTGCAGCACCACCACATGGCGATCGTCTTGCCGGGCATATTCCGCACGCACTTGCCCCATGGCGAACCATTGGAACTGGCGTCCCATTGCCGTCTGGCAGGCGTCGGCTACCCAGTGATTGTCCGGGGCCCTCACACGAGTGTTCTCGAATGTTCGTACGGATTTGTCGTAGAGCAGATTCACTCGGCCCGCCTGCCAGTGTTGCCCGTCGAAACAGGTCACGCGCCACAAGAAGGCCATGCCGATCTGGGGGTAGGCGCGATATATTTTTTGTTTGTCGAGGCGGGCTGTATGCTTTTTGCTTATAGTTGTCGCTTTGTCTGGCTGCTGCAGGGTGGCGTAGTGCGCGTCTTCTTGTTGCCATTGCGCCGCTGCAAATGCGATTGCCCGCTGATGATTCACTGCCGCCAGGGTGACGTAGGCCAATGACAGAGCGAAGCCAATCCACGCGGTTGTCAGCGTCGCTCGAGTTGATTGTTTTGTCGCGCGGCGTACCACATAGCAACTCAACAGTGTTAAGACTAACAAAGGCGTGTATACAAAATCGACAATGGGCAGCAAGTCCAGTGCGTACCGTTGGCTGGTAAACGGGCTCAAGAGTTGCGTTCCGTAGCTGGTGCACCAGTCGAGCAGGGGATGGCTCAGCTGGGCGGCAAACATACAGGCGAAGAGCAGGCCAAAAGACTTGCGGTGCGTGCCATTTCGTCGAAACCACCACCAGGTTCCCGCCAAGAGCGCCGCGGCCACGGGCACAAACAACAGCGAGTGTGTCAGCCCCCGGTGCATCACGGCGTGGTTATACTGCTCATAGTGTTCGTATTCAGCCCCCGATAACGTCACAAAGGGCTGGAGCAGGATATCCAGGTCGGGCAAGACGGCCGCTATTGCCGCCACATAGCTGGTCTCCCGTCCGATTTTCTGGCGGAATCCCAGCTGTCCTGTCACGGCCCCCAAGAGCCCCTGGGTTATTGTATCCATGACGCACCGACGTGTTTTCGCTCGCCGTTTCAGAAGATGAATGCCACTAATTGGTCGGGCTCGAGGCGGAAATGCGATCCCTTGCCCTCGAAGAAGCTGTGTGCGGCAATCAGGTGAATGTTGAGGTCTGACCATCGGATAGTCTCACCCGATGCTGTCAACTTGAGGGTAGTCACGCGTTTGGCGAAACGTCCAGCATGGGGCCAGGGGCACACGAGCGTCCCCTTGGCTTCGTCCACGCGTGCCTGTCGAAGTGAATCAATCTGCACCCAGGTTCCCAGCCCTGCTATGGCCTGGTTGGTGATGGCGGTCATTCTTTGGGCCAGTTGCTCTGTGCTTCGCTGGGCGAGAGAGAGTGTTCGCAGATCGCTTTGGATAATCTCGGGCGTGCTGCGCTTATCATCGCCCATAAACCCGTCGGCTACCAGGTTTGAGCTGTGGAGCATAGCTTCGAGTTTTTTGTCGCCGGGGGATTGTTTCATGGCATTTATCTCTACGCAAACTTGTCGAAAAAGATGGAGTCTTCGTGGACGCCCAGTTCTTTGAGCACTTTGGCGGCGGCGTCGATCATGCCCGGGCTGCCGCACAAATAGGCCTCGCAGTCGGCGGCGTCTTTGAGGTCGCGCTGCACCGCCTGGGTGACCAGGCCCAACTCGCCTTGCCAGTCTGCGTCGGCTTCGGGTGTCGCTACCACGGGCACGAAGCGGAAGTCCGGCAAGGTGGACTCGAACTGGCGCATTGTGTCGAGCAGGAACAGCTCGCTTACTTGGTTGGCACCGAAGTAGTATACGGCCTTGCGGGTGCTGTTGGTGTTGTGCAAGTGATGGAGCATGCACTTGATCGGCGCCATGCCGGAACCGCCGGCGATAAACACGATGGGCCTGTCGGTCTGCGAGAGTCGAAAATCGCCGTAAGGGCCGTTGATGTGTACCTCGTCGGAGACCTTGAGGTAGTCAAAGCAGTAGGTGGTGCAGATTCCTTCCGGGACGAGCCTTATGATCAGTTCGATGATGTTTTTTTCGGCGGGGTCGGATGATATTGAATACGCCCGGTAGACCTCCTCGCTGCTTTTTTTGTAGGCGGGCGTCAATAATTGTATGTACTGGCCCGGCAGGTAGTCCAGTGTGGCTGGCTCCTGGAGTTCGAGGCGAAACTGCTTGATGTCGTGTGTCAAGTCGACGATTTCGACGCAGCGGCAGAGGCATTCTTGTATGGCGAAGAGCTCGGTTGGAATCTCGATCTTGAGAGCCTTGCGTACTTTGACCTGGCAGGAGAGTCTGACCTGGGTGCTTCGCTCGTCGTCGTCGAGGTAGGGCTCCTCGGTGGGCAGCAGGTCGCCGGCGCCTTCGAGGACTTTGAGTTTGCAGAGCCCGCAGGTGCCGCGGCCGCCGCACGCACTGGGAATGAATATTTTTTCTGTTCGCAGGGATGAAAGCAGATCGTCGCCGCCCTGCACGGTGACGCGTTTTTCGTCGTTGATGGCAATTTCGCAAGGTCCGTAATTGGCCAGCACTGCCTTGGCGATCACCAGGATGCCAGCGAGAAACGCGCCAATGAGGCTGATCAGTAGAACAGGTATGAGTACGTCCGTAATCATGCGTGCCTCTCAATGGAGAAGGGCTCTTGCACTTATTGTCCCTGCAATACGCCGGTGAAGCCCATAAAGGCCAGGGCCATCAGCCCGGCGATGATGAGGGCGATGCCCGGTCCCTGCAAGCCGCGGGGGATGCGTTCGTGGGCTAATTTCTGTCGGATGCCCGCCATGGCCATGATTGCCAGAAACCAGCCGATGCCGCTGCCCAGGCCGTAGCCGACCGTTTCGATGAGACTGTATTCGCGTATTACCATGAACAGCGACGCGCCCAAGATCGCACAGTTGACCGTGATTAAGGGCAAGAAGACGCCCAGCTTCTGGTAGAGCAGGGGTGAGTACCGCTCAATGACCATCTCGGTAAACTGGACAAAGGCCGCGATGATAATGATAAACAGGATGAAGCGGAAGAAGTGCAATTCCAGCGGTGCGAGCACGTAACGATAGGCCAACCAGTTCAGCACAGAGGTTGTTGTCATGACAAAGATCACCGCCAAGCCCAGTCCGTAGGCGGTTTTGACCTCGCGGGAGACGCCGAGGAACGGGCAGAGGCCGAGGAAGTAGGTCAGGAGGATATTCTGGGTGAAGATGGCCGAGACGCATATGACGAATGCTTGTGACATTTCGCTGGGTATGTTCATAGGCCTACTCCTTGGGCAGTCCGATCGAGCGGAACACCCAGGTGACGATGGCGAGCATGAAGAACGCGCCGGGCGGCATTACCATGATGATCCATTTGTCCCAGTGGGGCCCGCTGAAGTAGGGTAGAGCCATGCCCATGAAGGTGCCCATGCCCATGACCTCGCGAAACGTTGCGATGATCAGGAGGACAAAGGAGTAGCCCAGGGCGTTGAAGAGTCCGTCGAGAAAGGCTCGGCCGGGCGGGTTGGCGTTGGCGTAGGCTTCGCAGCGGCCCATGACGATGCAGTTTGTAATGATGAGGCCGACGTAGGGGCCCAGGCTTCGGCTCATGTCGGGCCAATAGGCCTTTAGGACCACGTCGACAATGATGACGTAGAATGCGATGATGAGCGTCTCGACCATCATTCGGATATTGCGTGGGGTCAACCGTCGGAGAATGGAGACGGTCAAGGCGCTGAGAGACAAGGTAAACAGCAAGGCGAGACACATGACGGTCGTGTTCAATACCAGATTTGTCACGGCCAGGGTGCTGCAAATACCGAGCACCTGCCGAAAGACGGGGTTGCTGTGCCAGAGGCCCTGCATGATAATGTTTTTGCTCTCGGCTTGCATCGTCAGGGCACCTGCTCGTTGTCTTTCTTGTGTACTCGATAGGCCATTTGCTCTTGCCATTGCTGGAGGGCTTGGCAGATAATCCGTTCCAGCCGGGTGCAGGTCTGGGTGGCGCCGGTGACGGCGTGGACTTCGTTTTCTGATAAGTGGACTGTTGGACGCCGGATTCTGATGGGGGTTTGGCCCGGGGCCATGACTTTGCCTTCGAATTGTCGACAGAAGGGCACCTGGGCAATTTCCGCGCCCAGGCCGGGCGTTTCGTTCTGTTCGTAAAAAGCGATTCCTGTGATTGTCTTGCGGTCGGCCGCGATGCCGATGACGCCTTTGATGGGTGCCCAGAAGCCCTGGCCCGCTATGGGCAGCGCATAGGCCGCGACGGTGCCGCCCTGGTGGCGTCGTAATGTGTAAGCACCGCCGGTGGCCTCGTCAGGTAGGGTGGCCTGTTCGACGAAGAGCTGGTGCACCATTGCGGCGTTTGCCGCCTTAGCCCTGGTCTGTGGCCAGACGTGCACTACCGCCCGCTCCAGCGCCAGGGCCTCGTTCGCGGCTACTCGGTTGCGGGTAAGTCGCGTGAACCCTATGACCACCGAGCTGAAGAACGCTGTCGCCAGAAACATATACACCACCGGAAACCACTTTTTTTCTCGCATCACGGTGCAGCTCCTTCTTTGCTGGTTGCCTGGCGCGTCCGGACGGCGTAGTCGAGAATGGGAGCGAACATGTTGCCGATCAGGATGGAGAACATCAGGCCGCCGTTGAAGATCGAGAAATTGCGTATCACCGTGGTGCAGACGCCAATGATGATGGCGTAGAGTACTCTGGCGGTCCGCGTGCGTGGCGAACTGACTGGGTCGGTGGCCATGAAGAATGCTCCGAAGAGAAATCCTCCGCCGAGCACCGCGGGCCAGGCGCCGGGGGCGGGCTCGACGCCAAACCAATAGAGCAGCTGGTTGAGTACGGCGTAGGTTGTCACGAGTGTAATGATGGTTGCTCGGCAGGCTGTCTTGGTGACGAAGACATAGGCGCCGCCTATCAGGATCAAGAAGGCGCTGGTCGCACCCATTGTGCCGCTCAAGCGTCCCCACGCCAGGGCCCGCAACAAGGTGCTCTTTCGCAAGACGACGCGCTCGGCCTCGTTCAGCTGGAAGGGTATAGTGTTGCTCGCTTGCGGATCGTTGCTGAGGACAAGTCTGCCGGCCTTGAGATGTGCCATGGGGGTTGCGCCTGTTGTGGCCTCTGCCGTGGGCGCGGTTGTCCAGCGATTCAAGGCGCCCCAGGGCCCCTGTGCCGGCGGGGACCAGGTTCCGGTCAGGGCGACGGGAAAGCAGACGTAGACGAAGCATCTGCCCGCCATGGCTGGGTTGAAGATGTTTCTGCCGAAGCCGCCGAACACCTCTTTGCCGAACATGACGGCAAAGCCCGCCCCGATTGCCGCCACGTGCCAGGGTACGCTGGGGGGCATGATGAGCGCAAAGATCGTGCTGGTGACGAAGACGGCTTCGGTGAGCGGCTCTTTGCGGGAGCGTGCAAAGAGATACTCGACAATGCAGGCCACCAACGTCGTAGACGCCAGCACGGCCAGGCTGCGCCAGCCGAAGAAATACACGCTGCCGGCCACGCAAGGCGTCAGCGCCGCCATTAAACGACGGTTGATGGGCTGTTTGGCCAACCACTTGTTTCGCCGTGTGGCTTTGCTCATTGGGGCCGCCTTGCTTGATAGCCGCTCGAAATGCCTTGGGGACCGCCTGTTCGCGTGGCTTAAGGCCGAAGGGTGGTGGTCCTTTCGGGGTGGGCGTTGTCTCAGCTACGCTGGTGTACCTGTTTGAGCGCCTCGAGCACCGCGTCGTAGTCCGGTTCCTGGGCGATTTCCTTGACCAGTTGCACGTAACGAACCGTTCCACGGGCGTCGAGCACGAACACGCAACGTGCCAGCAGAGCCAATTCCTTGATCAACAATCCGTAGCGTTGGCCGAACTCGCCCTCGCGATAGTCGGAGAGTGTGACGACCCGCTCGACGCCGGCCGCACCGCACCAACGCTGCTGGGCGAAGGGCAGATCTTTGCTTATGGTGAGGACGACGACGTTGTCGCCCATGCTCGCGGCCAACTCGTTGAACCGTCGCGTCTCCGCGTCGCAAACCGGGGTGTCGAGCGAGGGCACGGTGCTGATGACGCGAATCTTACCACTGTAATCCGCCAGTTGCACCGTGGACAAGTCATTTGCCACCAGTGTGGCGTCCGGCGCCTCGTGGCCCGCTTGCAGCATCGGTCCCAAGAGCGTCAAAGGCTGGCCCTGGAACGTTACCGCACCTGCTTGTTCTTGCATAGCGGTATCCTTTCTCACGGTTTCGTGTGCGATTCTTACATCAAAGGCTCTTCCGTTTCGTCGGGTCCGAAGGGCTTTTCGTCTTCGGGCATTTCTTGCTCGAACTCTTGGGCCAAAGGTTCTTGAGGTAGAGGCTTTTCTTCCACGGTCAATTCCATTGGTGGTGTCAGGGACGTTTGCACGGGCTGTTCCACCGGAGGCACTGCCGCTGTCTGTCCTGGGTGCTCGCCCGTCTCGTAAGGTTTTGGCGCGGGCGCGTGTCTGGGCCTTGTCAGCCACAACAGCAGGGTTCCCACTACTACCAGCCCCCACACCCACACGGCGCGTGGCACCACGGTTACGTCGTCCAGCGTCACCTTGCCATAGTTGTACAAAGGCTCGATTCGCTCCATAATCACCGGATAGAGGAAGATGAAGGCCAGCGCCCCGAAGAACATGCCCACCACCGTCACCAGCGCGTCGAGTCGACCGGTTGCCGCTGCTGCCAGCCCCGTCCCCGGGCAGTACCCCGTCAAGCCAAAGCCGATGCCCAGCAGCGCTCCCCCAATCAGATTGGACAATAAGTTTGCCCCCTTAATGCTGAAATGCGCGATTCCGGCCATATCCAGGAACCAGACGCCCAGCATGCCGACAATAAGAAAGACGCCAATGACGCGAAAGGCATGAAAGTCTTTCAGTCGCAGCGTCCCGATGATTTTGTCGGGCAGGGCCAGCCCGGAAAGAAGCAATGCCGCCCCGAAGAGGCCGCCCACAAAAAAACCCAGCAGATCCGTATTTACTTCTGACACCATGGGTTGTCCCTCCTATTGCTCGATCTGGGGTTTTTTTCGGTATACGATAAACGCTGTCAACATGCCACAGACGAACAGGCCGATCGTAAAGGGCACCACCGAGAGTGACAACTGGGCCCAGCCGCTGGCCAGTTGGCCGCTGGTGCATCCGTGGCCCATCCGCGCCCCCAGCAATATGAGAAACCCGCCGATGAATCCGACGATCAGTCGTGCTCCTACGGAGTGGCCATAGGTTGCGCGCCACCAGACGGTTGTTGTCTGCAGGCGGCAGCGTCCGGCCAGTATGCCCGCAACCAGGGCGCCCGCTATGAGCCCGATGTTGAGCCACCAGCCATAGCCGATTTTCTGATACTTTTCTTTGCTGATGAGCTGGTGTGTTTCGACGTAGTCCGGGGCGAGTGCCTTGAGGGCGTAGGTGTCGGCCACGACGAATTGGGTTGATACCCCTAGAGGCTTTTGCACCGCCACCGCGAAGATCTGCACCAAGGCCAACATAAGTCCCCCGGCCCACCACGTCATCGGCGCCTTCATCACATACTTACGCAGCATCACGTACCTCCTGAACTAAGACAAGGTCTCGACACGTCACAGCTGTCCATCGCGTCGCAAGCCAGACCGCTCGCGGGCCAGTTGGACATACCATATAGTAGACCCACCGCCCATTGCTTTCCAGTATTTGTCCGGTCTGTTTTTGTAAGTATGTGGAAATAAAGGGTTTGCGAGAAATTACTTCGGGCGGCTGCGCACAAGGTGGCCTGTGGCAACCCCGGCGGGGCTCTTGCGTCTTGCGATTGGCAGCTATAAAAAAAACCGTGGCGTCAGAAGACACCACGGTTCAGCGTGTTTATTTGTCCGCGATCTGCTGTTATCCAGGATCGCAGGGTGGCCCTTGGGGTCCACGTGTTGCCTAGCGGATATACTGGTTCAGGAGGTTCTCGAGCATTTCCTGTCGGCCGCTCTCGATCGTTGGCTCGCCGTGCTTGAGCGTATAGGCTTCGAGATCCGCCAGGGTGGCCTTGCCCGCCTCGATCTGCTGGCCCAGCTCACCCTTCCAGCCGGCGTACCGGTCGGCGATGACTTGGGCAAACGCGCCGTCCTCGATCATCTTGGCAGCAATTTTCAACCCACGGGCAAAGGTGTCCATGCCGCCGATATGTGCGTAGAAGAGGTCTTCTTCGTCGGTGGACTGGCGGCGCAGTTTGGCGTCAAAGTTGAGCCCGCCCGTTGTAAAGCCTCCCGCCTGGAGAATGGTGTACATTGCCAGTGTCGTGTCGTAGAGGTCGGTCGGGAACTGGTCGGTGTCCCACCCGAGAAACAGATCGCCTCGGTTGGCGTCGACGGAGCCGAGCATGTCGTTGGCGGCCGCCAGCTCGAGCTCGTGCTGGAACGTATGGCCTGCCAGGGTGGCGTGGTTTGCTTCGAGGTTCAGCTTGAAATCGCCTTCCAGGCCGTACTTTCTCAGGAACGCCATGCAATTGCCCGCGTCGAAGTCGTACTGATGTTTTGTCGGTTCTTTCGGCTTGGGCTCGATGTAGAACTGCCCTTTAAAGCCGATTTCCTTCCTATAAGCCACCGCCATCTGCAGGAATCGTCCGAGGTGGTCCATTTCTTGGCCCATGTCGGTATTGAGCAAGGTGTCGTAGCCTTCGCGTCCGCCCCAGAACACGTAGCCCGCCCCGCCCAGCTCGTGGGTGACTTCCATGGCCTTTTTCACCTGGGCGCCTGCGTGGGCAAAGACCGCCGCCGACGGGT
>CAYNXW010000080.1:0-9632 GCA_964401265.1 uncultured Pirellulales bacterium
GAGGGCGCTGGGACTCGAACCCAGGACCCACGGCTTAAAAGGCCGTTGCTCTACCAACTGAGCTACGCCCCCGCTCACTTCACCCCTATTACTTAGCCTATCGCCGCCGCTGTGTCAACCATGTTCCTTAGGCTGTCCTTTTTTCCTGCCTGCCTCAGCCCGGGCCGCCGGCAGCTGCTTGCCTGCTGCCTGTCCATCCACCGCCCCCTCCAGCGCGGCCGGCCCCGGCCCACGACTCTCCTCCAGCTCCAGCGGCTCGCACAACTGCCCATCCAGCTCCGTGAGAAAACGGCTCGCCTTCATCATCACCACGCCCCCGCCCCGGCTGTGATACACCTGGGGCGTCACCAGGTACAGCTCGTCCTGCGCCCGCGTCAGGGCCACATGAAACACCCGCCGCTCCTCCTCCAGATCCGCCTCACTGTTCATCGCCAGATCCGTCGGAAACCGCCCATCGGCCAGCCAAGGCACAAACACCACAGGCCACTCGAGCCCCTTCGCCTGATGCACCGTGCTGAGCGTCACAAATTCCTGCTCGTCCGGCCCATTGACCACCGTCTCACCGGAAAACTCCCCCGCCAGCGCCACCTCCGCCAGAAACGTCTCCAGCGTCTCGTACTGGCCCGCATAATTGGCCAGCCCCCGAATATCCTCCCGCCGCAGCGACGCCCCGTCGTACCGCGTCATCAGATAATCCTCGTAAAAACCCTCCAGCACTTTTTCGATGATATCCGCCGGCGAGTTCAGCTGCGACACCTCCCCGAGCAGCCCCACCAGATTCTCGTAAAAAGGCCTCGCACTTTGCGGAAACAACTGCAACGCCGCCTCTCCGCACGCCTCCTCGATGGGACTATCAAAAGGCTCCACGTACCGCCAGAACCGCCGCGAAATCGCCGGCCCCACCCGCGGGAGCATCTTCAACACCCGCGTCCAAGCCAACTCATCCCGCGAGTTATGCAGCAACCGCAAAAAACACACCACATCCTTAATATGCGCCTGCTCGAAAAACCGCAGCCCGCCCCGCACCTGAAACGGGATATTGCGCCGCTGCAAATCCAACTGCAGCTCCAGCGAGTGCCAATGACTCCGATAGAGCACCGCCACGTCGTTGAGCCTGCGCCCCTCATCCAGCAGGTGCAAGATATACTCGCCAACAAACTGCGCCTGCACAAAATGATCATGACAACAGACCACCGCAGGCCGCAACCCCCCGGGCCTCACCGCGTGCAAATCCTTTGGCAGACGCCGCACGTTACACGCAATATTCGCATTGGCCAACGCCAAGATCTCCGGCGTCGAACGATAGTTCGTCTCCAGCCGATACGACACGGCCTCGGGATAACGCTCCGAGAACGTGATAATATTCTCGAAATTCGCCCCCCGGAAACTGTAAATCGACTGCGCGTCGTCGCCCACCACCGTCAGGTTTCGATGCCGCGACGCCAACAAATCGACAAGCTGCCCCTGAATCGCATTGGTGTCCTGATACTCGTCCACCAGCACATGCACAAACTTCTCCGCCAGCACCGTCCGCACATCTTCGTGCTCGACCAAGAGCCGCAACCAGTACGCCAGCAAATCGTCATAGTCCAGCAATTGCCGCTGCTGCTTCCGTGCCGCGTACTGCACCAGCACCTTCTCGATCCCCTCCACGTCGTTGGCAAACATCGGATAACGCCGCCCCAGCACCGTCTCCAGAGGCTCCAGCGTGTTTTGCACAAAGCTGTTGATCGCCACCAGTACGTTCTTCTGTGGAAACCGCCGCTCCTTCGTCGCAATCCCCACGTCGGCCACGCACGTA
The DNA here is from genome assembly GCA_964401265.1 of uncultured Pirellulales bacterium. GTDB lineage: Bacteria > Planctomycetota > Phycisphaerae > Sedimentisphaerales > SM23-30 > CAYNXW01. The sequence goes on from CAYNXW010000080.1 coordinate 1,802, forward strand.
CCCATCAAATCCCGCGAGTCTTCCCTGTCGAGAATGGAAAAGTCCGGCGACACCCCCACCTTCGTCCCGTACTGCCGCAACAAACGATTGGCAATATGATGAAACGTCCCGCCCCAAAGCTGCCGCGTCTGCTGCTTGACCAGCAACTCCACCCGGTTGAGCATCTCACGCGCCGCCCGATTCGTAAACGTCACCAGCAGAATCCGAACCGGATCCACCCCCTGCGACACGAGATACGCCAGCCGATACGTCAACGCCCGCGTTTTGCCCGTCCCCGCACCGGCCACCACCAGCATCGGCCCGCCCCCCGCCGTCACCACCTGCAACTGCTCCGGATTCAACTCCCCCGAGAAGTCCACCGCACCCGCCCCCTGCCTTGCCTTGAGCACGAATTTTCGCGCCATTACCGCTTCCTTCGGGCCCGCCGCCTTCGCGTGGCCCCTTCTTGGCTCGCCTCATCAACGGTCCCACAACAACGGCCTTAACGCACCCCACGCCGCCCGGACAGCTCCCTGGGCTCCTTTAGCGTACCAGCTGCGCCACCACGTACAAGCACGCCGCCACCAACACCAGAAACCCCACGATCGTACCAAAAAGCAACGCCACTTCACGCGCCACCACCGCCGGCCTGAAGTTGTGCAACTTCACCGCCTTGTACACCAACGCGATGCTCAGACAGATCGGCAGGGCCCACAACAAAGACAAAGGCTCGGTGGGAATATCCATCGGTCGTGTAAACAACTGCGCCATCAACGCCATCGCTAAACATGAAGGCATGCTAATAGGCCTGCTCTTTCTCGCCGCTGCCGGCTTGGGCTCCGACCGTGACCAAGTGCGCGCCGTACAGACTGTCCACCACGCAGAGCAAATTCAACAATCCCGCCATCCCAGTATATAACTGGCCCCAGTCCACACCGCGACATGATATTTGAGCCACGTTCAAAGCGTTGCCTTGCAGCAAGGTCGCAATGATGGCGGGCAATCCATTGAGGATTTGGGCGGCAAACCACGCCCGCGCATTGGCGGGGTCGATCATCTCCACGCTGCCCATCGCCAGACCCAGCACGAACGTCCCCACCACCCCCACAAAGATCATCACCGCCCGCCCGCGCAATCCCAAGAGCCAATGCCCCGCCCCCGGCAACAGCCACGCCAACGCCCCCACAAAATATAACTGCGCCTCACCGCGAGACTTATCCGCTGCCATAACAACCCTCAAATCCTACCGGAGCCTAATGCACAATCCCAGAAAGCTAACCCCTTTGCCCCCCCAAGTCAAGCGCCGTCGTTCCTAAGCGCCTCGGGCCTCTCCAGACTGCCCACCAGCCACTGCAACGTCCCATAATCCGACCGCTGTCCCCCGGCAAAACAAATATGAACATCCTTAATACTTATAATACAAACACTTATGAAAACATCACTTTTTCTCTATTATCTCTTGACCGATAGCCATAATGAGCATATGCTTATAACGCTCATTGGAGAACCCGCAGTGCCCAGACCTCACAAATGTAGAACCATACTCGGCCAACCCTTGGTGCAGGCCTTCAAACCCGCTGGCATGCCCCGACGCGTCCTGGAAACCGTCGAGCTGCGTCTCGACGAGGTCGAGGCCCTGCGTCTAGCCGACCTCGAGGGCCTTTACCACCAGCAGGCCGCCCAGCAAATGGGCATATCCCGCGCAACCTTTGGCCGACTCCTCGAACAGGCCCACAAAAAGGTCGCCGACGCCCTCCTCCACGGAAAGATGCTTCTTTTCGCCGGCGGCAACGTCACCTGTGCCCGCCGCCGACTTTTTCAATGCTACGACTGCGGACAACGCGTTGAGGCCCCCTTCGGCCAGGCCAGGCCCACCCAGTGCCCTGCTTGCACCGGCGAGAGCATCAGACGCATGGCGCCGCCGACGTGCCAAAAACCATCAACCACTCGACCTGGAGATCAACCATGAGAGTAATTGTAACTGCTAACAGCCCCAACCTTGACGACGCCCTCGATACCCGCTTCGGCCGTGCTCAGTGCTTCATCCTCTTTGACACCGACACCGGCGACCACGAAGTCATCGAAAACACACAAAACCTCAACGCCGCTCAAGGCGCAGGCATACAGGCCGCCCGCAACGTCGTCAACGCCAACGCACAGGCTATCGTCACCGGCAACGTCGGCCCCAAGGCCTTCGCCACCCTCACCGCCGGCAACGTCGCCATCTACCTCTGCCAAGACGCCTGCTCCGTCAAAGACGCCCTCAAAAAATACCAAAATGGCGAACTCCAACCCGTAACCCAGGCCAATGTCGAAGGACACTGGATCTAACCCAATACAACACACCCACTACATACACAATGGACCAACCATGAAAACCTACTTCGATTGCGTGCCCTGCTTTCTTCGACAAGCCCTTGACCTGGCCCGGTTCGTCACCGACGACGAAACCATACACGAAAACGTCATACGCGAAGTGCTCCGAAAGGCCAGCACCATCAACCTCTCCGACACGCCCCCCGCCATGGGCCAACACATTCACCGCCTCGTCCGTCAAATGACCAACAACGACGACCCCTACCGTCAGGTCAAAGACACCTACAACCGCTTCGCCCTCGACATCTACGACGAGATGACAAACAAGATCACCTCCGCCGATAATCCCTTCGACACCGCCGTCCGACTCGCCATCGCCGGCAACATCATCGACTTCGGCCCGCAAAGCCATTTGACCCACCAGCAGGTCACACAAACCATCGAGGAATGCTTCACCGCCGAACTCTCCGCCGACGCCGTCGCACGATTGCAGCAAGCTATCCTCGACGCCGACAACATCCTCTACCTCGCCGACAACGCCGGCGAGATCGTCTTCGACCGCCTGCTCATCGAACAACTGCCTCACGACAAAATCACCCTCGCCGTCAAAGGAGGCCCCGTCATCAACGACGCCACTATGCACGACGCCGAAACCGCCGGCCTGACCACGCTCGTCGACGTCATCGACAACGGCTCCGACGCTCCCGGCACCATCCTGACCGACTGCTCCGACTCCTTCCGAAAACACTTCCAACAGGCCGACCTCATCATCGCTAAAGGGCAAGGCAACTACGAAACCCTCAGCGGCGCCGACGCCAACATCTTCTTCCTGCTCAAAGCCAAGTGCCCCATCATCGCCCAACACCTCGACGTGCCCCTCGGCTCACTCGTGCTCACCACAACCCAACCGCAACAGACCGACCTAGTCTCCGCCTGACTCCGCACCCCAAAGGACCTGCCCTTACCACACCACCACGATAACATGATACCATTAACCCGCGAGAGCAGACCATGATCATAACCGTAGCCAGCGGCAAAGGTGGCACCGGCAAGACCACCGTCGCCACCAGCCTCGCCACCGTCGCGCCCCCCGGTGCCCACCTGCTCGACTGTGACGTCGAACAGCCCAACGCCCACCTCTTCCTCCAGCCCACCTTCGACACCACTGAGCCCATCACCGTGCCCGTTCCCCACGTCGACCTCGACGCCTGCGACGCTTGCGGCAAGTGCGGCCAAATCTGCCAGTTCAGCGCCATCGTCGCCCTCAAAACAAAACCCCTCACCTTCCCAGAACTCTGCCACGGCTGCGGTGGCTGCTCCCTCGTCTGCCCCACCAACGCCATTACCGAAGTCTCTCGCGACGTCGGCACCCTCGAAAAAGGCGACGCCCACCACATCCGCTTCGTACACGGCCGACTCCGCATCGGCGAAGCCATGGCCCCGCCCCTCATCCGCGCCGTCAAATCCCACGCCGCCCCCAACGACACCCTCACCATCATCGACGCCCCGCCCGGCACCAGTTGCCCCGTCATCGAAGCCATCCGCCACAGCGACTACGTCGTCCTCGTCACCGAACCCACACCCTTTGGCCTGCACGATCTCAAACTCGCCGTCGACATGGCTCGCGAACTTGACCTGCCCTTCGGCGTCGTCATCAACCGCGCCGATATCGGCGACAACCGCGTCGTAGACTACTGCCAAACGCAAAACATCGACATCCTCCTCCAAATCCCCCACGACCGCCGCATCGCCGAAGCCTACTCCAAAGGCCAACCCCCAGCACGCCTCAGCCCCACCTACGCAAACATGTTCACCCAACTGCTCAACCGTATCCAGCACCTTACCTCACCAACCACCGAGGCCGTATCGTGAAAGAACTCGTTGTCATCAGCGGCAAAGGCGGCACCGGCAAAACCAGCGTCGTCGCCTCCTTCGCCACCCTGGCCCAAAACAAGGTCCTCGCCGACTGCGACGTCGACGCCGCCGACCTCCACCTCATCCTCCAGCCAGACATCGAGCAGCGCCACCCCTTCACCGCCGGCCGCCAAGCCCTCATCCGCCAGGACGACTGCATCCGCTGCGGAGGCTGCCTCGCCCACTGCCGGTTCCGCGCCGTCCGCAAAAATGGCCAACACGCCGGCCAGGCCACCTTAACCATCGACCCCATCGCCTGCGAAGGCTGCGGCGTCTGCGTCCAAATGTGCCCCCTCAACGCCATCGACTTTCCCGAAACACACTGCGGCCACTGGTTCATCTCCTCCACACGCCACGGCCAACTCGTCCACGCACAACTCGCCATCGCCGCCGAAAACTCCGGCAAGCTCGTCACCATCGTACGCCAACAAGCCGCCCAACTCGCCCGACAGCAAAACCTCGACCTCGTCATCATCGACGGCGCCCCCGGCATCGGCTGCCCTGTCATCGCCTGCCTCACTGGCGCCTCCCTCGCCCTGATTGTCACCGAACCCACCGTCAGCGGCCTCCACGACCTCGAACGCGTCGCCCAACTCGCCAAACAGATACGCGTCCCTACCGCCGTCTGCATCAACAAGCACGACATCAACCCCGACCTCACCGCCCGCATCCAACAAACCTGCAACACCCAGGGCATACCGGTCGTCGGCGCCATCGACTACGACCCCGTCGTCACCCACGCCCAGACCGCAGGCCAAAGCGTCGTCGAACACTCCCACAACGGCATCGCCACCCAGCTGCGCACCCTCTGGCAAAACACAAATCAACTCTTGCACCAACCACGCACTGCCGATATACACACCTAGCCCGCGTTTTGCATGAGTTCCTAACGATATAGCCATAACTCCTTTACAAACACCCATAGAAAACGAAAACCCGTGAAAGATGCGGGCCTGAGACTCTTGGAGAAATCAATGACCGACAAACAGCAGACCCAAAGCCAATGTGACCAAGCCAGTTGTTCCTCCTGCAGCCAAACCTGCGACCAGAACAAAAATCAGAACCAGAAACCTCAGGATCCCGCCCTCCGCGAGCTGCTCGAATCCAACACCCTCGCCGACCGCCTCAGCCGCATCCGACACAAGGTCCTCGTCCTCTCCGGCAAGGGCGGCGTCGGCAAAAGCACCGTCGCAGCCAACCTCGCCGTCGCACTCGCCCTCAACGGCAAACGCGTAGGCCTCCTCGACGTCGACATCCACGGACCCAACATCCCCAAACTCCTGGGCCTCGAAGGACAGTCCCTCACCACCAAAAACGGCGCCCTCGTGCCCCTCACCCGAGGCGACGGCCTAAAGGTCATGTCCATCGCCCTGCTCCTCGAAAACGACGACGACGCCCTCATCTGGCGAGGCCCCATGAAAATGAACGTCATCAAACAGTTCCTTCAGGACGTCGAATGGGGCGACCTCGACTACCTCGTCGTCGACTCGCCCCCCGGCACCGGCGACGAACCCCTCTCCGTCATCCAACTCCTCGAAAACCCCGACGGTGCCGTCATCGTCACCACCCCCCAGCAAGTCGCACTCGCCGACGTCCGCAAAGGCATCAACTTCTGCAAACAGCTCAAGGTCCCCGTCATCGGCGTCGTCGAAAACATGAGCGGCTTCTGCTGCCCCCACTGCCAAGAGATCAGCCACATCTTCCAACAAGGCGGCGGCGAATCCATGGCTCAAGAAATGAACGTCCCCTTCATTGGCAGCATCCCCATCGACCCCGCCGTTGCCCAGGCCTGCGACGAGGGCCAACCCTTCATCTATCATCATTCCAAAACCCCCACCGCACAGGCCATGCAAAAAATCGTCGAACCCATCCTCGCCCTCGACGACCAACAGCCACAACAGCACCAGAATGCCCCCCAACAATCTCAACCCTCAAAACAGGAGTCCAAGACCATGCGTGTCGCTATTCCCGTCGCCAATGGCCAACTCGCCCTGCACTTCGGCCACTGCGAACACTTCGCCATCGTCGACGTCGATCCGCAAAGCAAATCCATCGCCGAGCCGCAACTGCTCAAACCACCTGCCCACGAACCCGGCGTCCTCCCCCGCTGGCTCGCCGAACAAAACGTCGACCTCATCATCGCTGGCGGCATGGGACAACGCGCCCAGATGCTCTTCACCGAACAGAACATCAACGTCGTCACCGGAGCCCCCGCCCAAGACCCCAAAACCCTCCTCCAACACTACCTCAACGACACCCTCCAAACCGGCGACAACATCTGCGATCACTGACAGCCTCTTATTCAACACGCAGAGCTAATGTCCAGAAAGGGCTGGACTGGGCGATAACGTCGTAGTATAAACATTGGGCCGGTGCAGTCTTCCTTGCGCCGGCCTTTTGTGCCTGTACAGCTTGGGGCCGTAGCTCACGCTAAGGAGGTCTCTCATGACACAACGTTGCGCTCTGGCTGTCTTGGCAACTCTCTTGTGGCTCTGTGCCACAAACAAAACCTGGGCCGAATCAGATCCTTGTACCGCTACTGCAATTGAAACACTCACAATATGTGTTACCCCAAGCTCTGCCGTTGCGCTCAGAGACGCTTTGCTCCCCGATCCCTCGGAATTACAAACACGTAACGCCGCCCCGCTGTACGAGCGCGCCTTGCAAAAAGTGGACCACAGTCCTGACTACCATCGCCAACTCAACGATTGGCTGAACACGCCACTTGACCAAGTCCCTCTCGACGAAATATGCCGCACGAACCCTGTGCCGTCGGTTTTTCACGAAGCTGCCCGCTGCGATCATTGCGACTGGGGCATCCCCCCGCAGGAACTCACTCTCGACAACTTGGCGCCGTCAATAGAAACTCTCATCATTCTCCACCGAATCGCACAGATCAATTCCGTCCACACACGATTGGCCATCAAAGAAGGCCGCTGTTCCGCGGCAATGCACAACATCCGGACCAACCTTCTCCTCGCTCGCCATCTCGCCCAAGACCGAACAGCCGTGGAAATGTGCATCGGTTTAAGTCTGGCCCGACGTACCCTGGATCAGCTTCGCAACCTCATTCAACACGAAAACACCCCAAATCTCTACTGGGCCTTGACCGCCCTGCCTCAGCCCTTTACTAACCTTAACGCCATCCGCGAAAACGAGCAACTACTGTGGGATAATACGTATCCTTTATACCCCGATGCTAAGCAGCGGCCACTTTCGCAAACGGAGGCTCTCGCCCTCTGGAACAAATTCTGCCGGACCATGGTTGTCTACGACCCCAATGACATGGCGTTGATCAGTAAGGCTTACCCATTTGCCAAGAATGCCTTACCATCCCAAGGATACACCACTGAGCAAATTGAAGCCATGCCTCGCCGCCAGGCCATCCTGCTCTACTGGTGGGGCCAAAACGACGAGATTTGCAAGGCCATGTCAGAATACGTTCATCTGCCCTACCACCAGGGCATGCCCCAGATAACCCGTATCGAACACCAGTTCGGCAGCAAAATAAAGGCCCTCAACAACTCCGGTTACATTTATATCCAGGACTTCACCGCACTCTACTGGGTCGTAACACGTTTCGAACGTGACCTGGCGGCGCTACGCTCTGTTGAAGCACTGC
>CAYNXW010000081.1:0-9601 GCA_964401265.1 uncultured Pirellulales bacterium
AATCAATGAGGTCCAGCACGCCAGCCCAACGGCCAGACTGGTCGCCTCGGTCGATGCTGACGCCTGCACAGCTTGCACCCTTTGCCACAACGTCTGCCCTGCTGACGCGATCTCTGTAACAGATGTCGCCCGGATTAACGAAGAAAACTGCACCGCGTGTGGCCAATGCGTCGCCACGTGCCCCCAAAACGCCATAAAGCTGAAAAAGGCGTCATGACATGTCAAACCAACATGATAAGGACAAGAGCATAAACATGGTTAAACTGCCCGATACGGTCAAAGAAGCAATCGCCAAACAGGATGTCTTCCCCGTCGCTACCAGCGATGCACAAGGCATGCCCAATGTCATCTACATCAAGTACCTGAAAGTCATGGACGACAATACCGTCCTCATCGCCGACAATTATTTCCACAAAACACGCAACAATATTCGCATGAACCCCAAGCTCAGCTTCGTCGTGCTGGACAAAGACCATGGCTCCTTTCAGATCAAAGGCACCGCCAAACGGTCCATTGACGGGCCCATGTATGGAGAGGTCCAGGAATGGGTCCCCGGCAAATTACCCCGCGAGGCAGCCGTCGTGCTTTCGGTCGAACAGGTATACAACGGCGCAAAACAATTGGCGTAACGCCAGCACGTAATTCGGCACACGACGAAATGGAGTCATTCATGGAAGAAACCTGCCCTGCTACGGAGGTGCAAGCGGGCTATCACCCGTCCGGTTTCAGGATCGACAAGACCGCGTCGCCTCTGAACCGTTATACCCGCTGGACCATTACCAGTGAAGGTACATGGAAAGACCCAACGCCCGTATGTTTCCATTCTCTCCCCGCCGAAGGGTGGATCAAAACAGACCGCTTCGACTGGAGCGAACATGATACAAGCAAGGAGTAAGCCCGCGATGAAAATAGCGATTGCCAGCGGCAAAGGCGGTACCGGCAAAACCACCATCGCCACCAACCTGACCTGGAGCCTCTCCCGCCAGGGACACACAGTGCAACTGCTCGACTGCGACGTCGAAGAACCCAACTGCCACATCTTCCTAAAACCTTCCATAGACGCCAGCAAAACCGCCAGCGTGCCAGTGCCCAAGGTCAATGCCGACCAATGCACCGGCTGTGGCAAATGCGGCGATGTCTGCCAATACAGCGCCATCGTCTGCATGAAAGGCAAAGTCCTCGTCTTCCCGGAACTCTGTCACGGGTGCGGTAGCTGCATGCACTTCTGTCCCGAAAACGCCATCTCCGAAGAACCACGCGAAGTCGGCGTCGTCGAAACCGGCCAAGCCCAGGGCTTTCGATTTGCCCACGGAAAACTACGCATCGGCGAGGTCATGGCGCCCCCACTGATCAAAGCCGTCAAGCAAGCCGCCGGCCAGGCCGACGTAACCATTATCGACGCCCCGCCGGGCACGTCCTGCCCCGTCATCGAGGCTGTTCGCGACTGCGACTTCGTCATACTCGCCGCCGAACCGACACCCTTCGGCCTCAATGACCTCAAACTGGCCGTCGAAATGGTCCGCGTTCTCAACGTGCCTTTCGCCGTGGCCATCAACCGCTGCGACATCGGCGACGATGCCGTTACCGACTATTGCACCAGTGAAAACATCGACATCATTCTCCAAATCCCGCACGACCGACGCATCGCCGAGGCGTATTCCCGCGGTGAATTGATTGGCCAATGTCTTGATGAATTCGCCCTGGCCTTTACCGACCTGGGAACACACCTGCTCGACCAGCAACAGCTTGCCGAATCGGCAACAGCCCAAAAGGAGAACCGACCATGAAAGAACTCGTAGTCATCAGCGGCAAAGGCGGAACAGGCAAGACCAGTATTGTCGCCTCGTTTGCTGCCCTGGCACAAAATAAAGTAATGGCGGATTGTGACGTCGATGCCGCCGACCTTCACCTGGTACTGGGCACCGAGGTGCAACGCACCGAAGACTTCAGCGGCGGCAATCGCGCCGATATTGTCACCGACCAGTGCACCGACTGCGGCATCTGTTACAAACTCTGCCGCTTTGACGCCGTCGTTCAGGAACATGATCCCAATCAGCCGACCCAGGCCACCTACCGCATCGATCCGATTTCCTGCGAAGGCTGTGGCCTCTGCGCCAAAGCCTGCCCGCAGCGGGCCATCACATTTGAACCCGTCGTTAATGGCCAATGGTACCACTCCGCAACGCGACACGGGCCCATGGTCCACGCCAAACTCGGTATCGCCGAGGAAAACTCCGGTAAATTGGTCACCTTGGTCCGTAACCAGGCGAAGAAAATTGCCGAACAACAAAACCTCAACTTGATTATCATTGACGGCTCGCCCGGCATCGGCTGCCCCGTCATCGCCTCTATCACCGGAGCCAATCTCGTCCTGGTCGTCACCGAACCAACCCAGAGCGGCAAACACGATCTGGAACGAGTCACCCAACTGACCAGTCATTTCGGCATCCCCACCCTGATCTGCGTCAACAAATGGGACCTCAACCCCCAGGTCACCTCCGAAATAGAAACTCTCGCCAAAGAACACTCCGCCACGCTCGCCGGCAAGGTCCGCTACGACAACGCCATCACCGAAGCCCAGATCCGAAAATTGTCCGTGGTCGAATACTCCCAGAACGGCGTCGCACAAGACATCAAGTCACTCTGGACCCAAGTACAGCACGCCTTGACAGAATAGTACCACCACACAACGCCATCAAAATCAACCTACGCTATGCGTCAGGAGAAGTCACCATGAAAATTGCCATCCCTTTGGCCGCGGGAAAACTGAGCCTGCATTTTGGCCACTGCGAGGAATTCGCCCTCGTCGAGGTCGATGACCAGAACAAAAACATCACACAGACGACCACCGCACAACCGCCAGGCCATCAACCGGGAGTCCTGCCACGCTGGCTGCACGAACAAGGCGCCACTGTCATTATCGCCGGCGGCATGGGCCTCCGCGCCCAGCAGCTCTTTGCCGAAAACAACATCAACGTGGTCGTCGGCGCCGCCGCCGCCAGCCCTGAACAGCTTGCAAGCGCCTACATCAACGGCGACCTCCAAACCGGAGACAATATCTGTGATCACTGAAACACTCACCCAAACATTCCAGCAGGTTCGCCAACAAACTCATCCCCGTTGCGTGGTATGCTCCCAGCAAAACAGCCAAGGCCTCAAGCTCGACTTCCATCCCGCCGCCAACGGCGCCGTCGAAGCCGAGTTCACCTTTGACACCCTCTTTGAAGGATACCCCAACATGCTCCACGGCGGCGTCATCTGCGCCATTCTCGACGGCGCCATGACCAACTGCCTCTTCTCGCATGACTGCATCGCCGTCACCGCCGATCTCCACGTCCGATTTCGCCACCCCGTCGCCACGAACCACAGTGCCTGCGTCCACGCCTGGATCAGCCGCTCCACCACGTCCCTCTATGAAGTCAAGGCCAAGTTAATCCAAGACGAACAACTCAAAGTCACCGCCACCGGAAAATTCATGAGAAAGCCCCACCTCCATGGAAAGGGTACCCATGACTGAGACAGTACGCATTACCACCTTGGTCGAAAACACTAGCAACCACCCCCCCTTGCTCGCCGAGCATGGCCTCGCCTTCTGGATCGAATACGGCTCCCACAACATCCTCTTCGACAGCGGCGCCAGCCACATCATCCAGGCCAACGCCGCCGTCCTCGGCATCGACCTCACTCAAACACAAGCCATCGTGCTCAGTCATGGCCATTACGACCACACTGGCGGCTTGATGCGCATCCTTGACCAGGCCCCCCACGCCTCCGTCTATCTCCACCCCGACGCTCTACAACCTAGATTCAGCTGCCATAACGACAAACCCCCACGCCCCGTCGGCATGCCCAACCTGACCGCCATGCACCTGCGCCAACAAAAGAAAAACCACCAACTCCACTGGACCACTCAACCTCAACAGGTCTGCCCCGGCTTGTGGGTCACAGGCCCCGTCCCACGCGTTACCGACTTCGAAGACACCGGAGGCCCCTTCTTCCTCGACGCCGCCCGCAACCAACCTGACCCCCTCCTCGACGACCAGGCCCTCTTCTTCGAATCCACCCAAGGCCTCGTCGTGCTCCTCGGCTGCGCCCACGCCGGCGTCGTCAACACCCTGGACTACATCAAAAACCTCACCGGCCACAAGCACTGCTTCACCATTGTCGGCGGCATGCACCTGGGAGCTGCCTCCCCCCAACGCATCCACAACACTATCGAAGCGATGCGTGCGTATCAACCGGCCCGCATCGGCCCCGCCCATTGCACCGGCACGCACGCCACCGCCCAACTCTGGAACGCCTTCCCCGACCAGTCCTTTACCTGCTCGACCGGCACAACCATCGAGCTGGCCGCTTTACCGGCACACACCGATGCCACGCCCAAAACACAAAAACAAACATAACCCGCCCGCACGTACCATGCACAGGCCTGACGCCGCAAAGAACGAGGCAGACACCACTTACACCAGAACCGCTCATACGCCCCCCCCCCGCAACTGCCTGTCAAAAACCCGCCAGCCCGCGGCCCGCAAAACAGGCTTGAAACCAGCCGGCCTCTGCAATATCATGGAGACTTGAAACTTGGCGAACCAGATCACACCAGACAAGGAATATGTCTATGGCAAATGACCCGTTAACACCCTACGGTAACCGCCCCATGGTCACCCCCATCGTCAACGCAGTCAACTATGAATACGCCTCCTTTGAAGTCCTCCGACAAATCACCGACGGCGAAATCGACGGCTACACCTACCACCGCGACGACAACCCCACCGTCCGTGCCGTCGAAAAAAAACTCGCCGCCCTCGAACATGCCCAGGACTCTGTCGTCTGCACCTCCGGCATGGCCGCCTGCTCCCTCGTCTACCTCACCTACCTCAGCACCGGCGACCACCTCATCCTCTTTCACGATATCTACGGTGCGCATTACAAGGTCTCACTCATCCTCGAGAGAATGGGCGTCGACATCACCTGGCTCAACGCCGACCAGGCCGACAACATCGCCCAACACATCCGCCCCAACACCAGAATGATCCTCTGCGAAACCCCCAGCAACCCCCTGTGCAAGGTCGTTGACATCGCCGCTCTGCGACAGGCCGCCGACAAGGTAGACGCTCTCGTCGTCGTCGACAACACCTTCGCCACACCCTACCACCAGAAACCCCTCGCCCTCGGCGCCCACCTCGTCGTCCACAGTGCCACCAAAGGACTCGGAGGTCACAACGACCTCATGGCCGGCGCCATCGCCGGATCAAAAGAAGACTACGACCAGCTGTGGTTCACTCGCCAAGCCATCGGCACCACCCTCGACGCCTACTCCGCCTCCCTCCTGGAACGAGGCCTCAAAACATTCGAACTGCGCGCCCAGAAAATGGCCGCCAACGCCAACGCCATGGCCCAACTCCTCGCCGACCACCCCGCCGTCTCAAGACTACGCTACCCAGGGCTGCCCTCCGACCCTGGACACAGCGTCGCCGCCAGACAAATGCAAAACGGCTTCGGTGGCGTCCTCGCCTTCGACGTCGGCCAAAACCTCGACGACGCCAAAAAATTCATCGGCTCCCTCAGCACCATCGTCCATGCCGTCAGCCTCGGCGCCACCGAATCCTTGATCTGCATCCCCTTCCTGACCACCATGCTCTACATGCCCCCCGAACGACGCACCACCTTCGGCGTCAACGAAAACACCGTGCGACTCTCCGCAGGCATCGAACATGACCAAACACTACTCAACGACCTGCAACATGCCCTCAGCGATATTCAAACAACATCAAAAACATCCCCCCCTCGCCCTACCAAAGAACGGAGCAGCAACCGTGCCAACCTACGAGTATAAATGTCAAAAATGTGGACATGACTTCGAAGAGTTCCAGAACATGAGCGACAAGCCCCTCTCCGCCTGCCCCCAGTGCGGCGGCAAGGTCCAGAGACTCATGGGAACCGGCGCCGCTGTCATCTTCAAAGGCTCCGGCTTCTACGCCACAGATTATGGCCGACAAGTCCAACCCTCACCACGTTGCGGCCGAAATAGCACCTGCTGCGGCCAAGACGTCCCCTGTGATACCCCCCCCTGCAATGACTGAAACGCTCAAACCTCAAACAGACCATTACACTAACAAAATCACAAACCACACGACATATGCACGACAGACCGGATGAGAGAAAATACTGCCCGGTAATGTGCTGATATTTCGTCCGGAGAAAACAGCAATGTCCTCCCTGATATTTGGCCCCGTACCCTCACGAAGGCTGGGCCGTTCACTCGGCGTCGACTTGGTCCCGTTCAAAACCTGCACCTATGACTGCATCTATTGCCAACTCGGACCCACCACCCACAAAACCACACAGCGAAAAGAATACGTGCCCCTCGACGACGTCATCGAAGCCCTCAAACCCCGCCTCGCCACCGACCCGGATTACATCACGCTCTCCGGCTCCGGTGAGCCCACCCTCTATTCGCGAATCGGCGAATTGATTGACAGAATAAAAAAGCTCACCACCATCCCCGTCGCACTCCTGACCAATGGCTCCCTGCTCTTCCTGCCCAAAGTACGAAACGACATCATCAACGCCGACCTCATCGTCCCTTCCCTCGATGCAGGCTCGGACACCTGCTTTCAATATGTCAACCGCCCCCACAAAGACATCCAGTTCGACCAGATGCTACAGGGCTTGATCGATCTGCGCAACGAATACAAGGGACAATACTGGCTCGAGGTGTTCCTCTTGGGCGGCATGACTTCCACCGAGCAGGAAATCAAAAAACTCGCCCAGTGTATCCAACGCATCGCGGCCGACCGCGTTCAGGTCAACACCGTCACCCGGCCGCCCGCAGAAAGTTTCGCCCTGCCCGTACCCAAAGACCAACTCCAAACCTTCGCCGCCCAGTTGTCCGAAAACGCGCAAGTCATTGCCGATTATCAAAAAGTCCACTCCCAAAAAACCTTCACTGCCACCAGAGACGACATCCTCCAACTGCTCCAAAGACGCCCCTGCTCCATCAAAGACATCGCCGAAGGCCTCGCCCTCCATCGAAACGAAGTGGTCAAATACGTCGAAGACCTCTCCCGCCTGGGAAAAATCCAGAGCGAAACACAAAACAATTGCCTCTACTACAAAACCATATCATCACCCAAGCCAAAGTTGATATAAGGATACCGGATGAAAATCTTAGGAATCAGTTGCAGCCCACGCAAACAGCAGACAACCTGCACCGCCCTCGAAACGTGCCTCGCCTCGGCTCGCTCCGTCGACCCCTCCATCGAAACCCAACTCATCGAACTGGCAGGCCTCGATATTCGCCCCTGCCTCGCCTGCTCAGCCTGCAAAAAAGCCCTCCAATGCCCCATCGACGACGACTTCGCCTCGCTCATCCCCCTCCTGGCTGACCAGCAAGTCGCCGGAATGATCATCGCAACACCCGTCTACTTCGGGTCGATGACCGCCCAATGCAAGGCCTTCCTCGACCGCTGCGTCATGTTCCGACGCAACGGCTGGCTCTTCGAAAACCGCGTCGCCGGCGCCCTGACCGTCGGCGCCGTCCGCAACGGAGGCCAGGAACTCACCATCCAGGCCGTCCAGGCCGCCTGCCTCTGCCACAATATGATTTGCGTCAGCGACGGCCGCGACACCGCTCACTTCGGCGCCACCCTATGGAGCGGACACCCCGACGGCATCAAAAACGACACCATTGGACTCGAAACCACACAAAACCTTGGAAAACGTCTCGCCCAGCTGGCCTGCCAACTGTGCAAGTAAATGGAAGACTCAAAACCATGCTGACCGAAAAAGAAAATACCTGGCGTGACAATCGCCTTGAGCAAATCCGCCAGTGGGAACAACACTGCAAATACCCGAACTTCATCGACGACAACCTCATATGGACCACCATTAACCAGCAAACAAATCCAGATAAACAAAAAGCCTTCGATATCGTCGCCAAAGCACGCGACAACAGCTCATCCGGAACCATGCTCTCCCCCCAAGACGTTGCCGTCCTCATGAACTCCGACGATCCCGAACTCTGGGACGCAATCTTCGAGACAGCCAACTGGATCAAACGCCACGTCTACGGAAACCGCATCGTCCTCTTCGCACCCGTCTACGTCTCCAGCCCCTGCGTCAACAATTGCGCCTATTGCGGATTCCGCCAGGAAAACGCCAAAGTCAAAAAAAGCACCTTGAACATGGACGAACTCAAAGACGAAATCACCGCGCTGGTCGACACTGGCCATAAACGCACCATTCTCGTCTACGGCGAACACCCCCTCAGCGACGCCCAATACATCTGCCAAACCATCGAAACCGTCTACACCGTCAAGAGCGGCTATGGCGAAATCAGACGTGCCAACATCAATGCCGCCCCCATGTTCGTCCCCGAGTACAAAGACATCCGCAGCGCAGGCATCGGCACCTACCAGATCTTCCAGGAAACCTACCACCACGACACCTACAAAAAAATGCACCCCAAAGGCACCTTGAAAGGCCAATACGCCTGGAGACTCTTCGGCCTCCACCGCGCCCTCGAAGCCGGCATCGACGACGTCGCACCCGGCGTCCTCTTTGGACTCTATGACTGGCGCTTCGAGCTGCTCGCCATGCTCTACCACGCCATGGCACTCGAAAAAGAATTTGGCATCGGCCCCCACACCATGTCCTATCCTCGCATGGTCTCCGCCGTCAATACCCCACTCGCCGACCACTCCAGATACCTCGTCAGCGACAATGACTTCAAAAAACTCGTCGCACTCATTCGACTCATGTGCCCCTACACCGGCTCCATCCTCACCGCACGCGAAAAACCTGCTATGCGACACGAAGTTGTGAAAATCGGCGGCGTCTCCCAAATGGATGCCGGTACTCGCATTGGCGTCGGCGGATATGGCCAAATCAAACAAGAAAATATGCCCGACAAACAACAATTCATCATCAATGACCCACGCAGCCTCGACGACTTCGTCCTCGCACTGTGCCAACAAGGCTACCTGCCCTCCTTCTGCACCGCCGGGTACCGCGAAGGACGCACCGGAGCCAACTTCATGCCCCTGGCCAAACAAGCTTCCGTAAAAAACTTCTGCATTGCCAACGGCATCCTCACCTTCAAAGAATACCTCCTCGATTATGCCTCCCCCAAAGTCAAGCAGATCGGAAACGAAGTGGTCATCCCCACATTCGCCAAGTGGATCCAACAAAACGTCCCCCAATTAGCCGGCGAAGTCACAAACAAACTCAAAATGGAAGAACACCAACAAAGAGACCAACATTTCTGATACCGAGGCAATACGTGCTCACCCCCCAGACAAAAACCGCACTCGAAAACACGGCCAAAAACATCTGCCGCCAACACCACCTCAGCCAGTTCTACTTCGCCCAATCTCTAGGCCCGCGGCGCCATTACCTCGCCGGCTATGGCCAACAAACCTTCAACCCCGCCCAGCACCTCACGCTCAGCGAAAACGTTGTCGTCTTCTGGCAGGGCACATTGCCCGATCAAGCAAGAACGCTGATCAAACAAGCTCTAAGGCCAATAGCCCAAATGATCGAACGCGAAATCTCCATGCCGTGAGTTTCACCTCTGATCAGGACTAAGGCATCGCTTCCC
>CAYNXW010000082.1:0-9564 GCA_964401265.1 uncultured Pirellulales bacterium
ACCTGGCTGAGAACCAGGTATCCTCGGCCGCTAGACGATGGGGGCGTCTTTTTTTAACTCGTTGTCTTTAAAGCATTTGTCGCACCAACGCTCTTGCGTTTCGGCTTCGCCCGTGTGCGACAGACTCCTCATAAGGTGACATATATAGCGGGCTCTGGCATCGGTGTCAAGGCCTATCTGGCAATGCGATTGAGGATTGGAAAAAAAATGTGTAACACCCCTGGCACAGTAGTGGACGGCGTATTACTGACGGATATGAGCGGCTCGGCATCGGGCAGAGCGTGGTTTTCCAGAAATTCGACCGGTTCGCTCATTTCATACACGTCGCCAAAGCGGCCACGGCCTTGAGGCGACCTGACTGCCCCTTGTCACACAGACTGCCATGGGGATTCCCCCGTTAAGCAGTTTTCGTTGGACAGCAAAAACTCCTTCACTTACCATTATATGGATATAAGTCGTTTGACGATTGGCAATAAGGGACAGTATCGACATCTACAGCATGCGATATTGGACGGGGCTTGGTTGGGGGACGCCCATGAAAGTGCAAAGAGGACTGGTGTGCAATTTCCGGAATACTCAGCGGTTGTGGTAGACAAGCACCTTTCTGGCAGCAAGAGGCACTCGTTGAGGCTTCGGGTCTTCAAGAAGAGAGACGCGTCGCTGCCTACACTGACAGGCAAGAATGGGTATCGCAGCTTGAGTGTGCCGATTGGACGCTGGGCGTTGGCACTTGTTGTGCTGCTCATCTCGGTTCAGACGGCCTCTGCCGCTCCCGTTTCATCGTGGGACTTCAACGGCACTTTGAACGATTCCTGCGGGGCGAGCGTGGACAGTCTCTCTCCAGGAGGCGAAGGCAGTGTGCGGTATGTCACGGCTGACGAACTTCCCGGGGTTGACGGCCAGGCTCTGGCGATCGGGGTCAAGCCCGGCGATATACAGTACTTCACGGCTGCGGCTTCTGTCGACACAAAGCTGGGTGCGACGTATACCATTGAAGCATGGATACATCCGATCCGGATAGCCGATACGTGGGACCGGCTTTTCCTTAAGTGGACGAAGGAACAGTCGGTCCACTTCGCGATTCATGAGGGCATGGTGAGTCTGCTACACAAGCAGGCGGACGGGGAGATACGTGTCTGCGAAGGGGGACAGCTGGAAACTCACCACTGGTATCATGTAGTGGCCGTCGCATCGCGCCTCGACGAAGACCCGGCAAAGAGTAGTCTTGAAGTCTATCTCAACGGGAAGAGACTGCAGGCCACTGATTTTGACGGAACGATAAATACATGCGAAAATGACGGCGTGGGTCTGGGCGATTTATTTAAAGGTGGCGGTGGCGTTTTTCGGTACCGGGGGCACATAGACGGCTTGGCGTTGTGGAACCGTGCGCTAAGCGCGGATGAAATCAGGCAGCGGTGCTCCCGACGGGCTGACATATTAAATCAATCTACATTGAGGCGTCGGCTCGAGGCAATGCGCAAAGAACGCCCTCTGGAGACCGCCCTGGCCATGCTGGAGTCGGCCATCGCAGGGGAACTCGAAGAGTATCGTCTGGATATAGCCGTCGCTCTTCTCGATGACAGCGATCCGTTTGTTCGGGCCATGGCGGAGTGGGCCATCACGCGTAAAGTAGGCCGCGACAACAATCATGAAAAGGTCACGTGGGGCGAGGATAGCGAACAGGAATGGTTCAGGAAGTGGTCCGGGATACCGCTAGAGGAACGTGTCGAGATGGATTGGTGCAAACAGGCCGTCTCACTGGGAATCCACGATGACGCCCCAAAACTGAAGGCGTCGCTGGATGACGTCATCAAGCGTGCCGGGCGAATGGGCTCCGGAGGCTCGGTGCAAGGGGATCTTCTGGGTCTTCGCGCCGAGATGGACAACACCGAAGACATTAAGGAACTTCGGCAACTCTGGCTTCAAGCTCGACGCGTGTTGCGCCCGTTTGTGTTCGCCAAGGCGGCACTCGATTTCGACGAAGTTATTCTATACAACCGTTTCGCCCTGCATCATAGGCCTAACGTTTCTGGCACACACGCGAGTTGGACCTATAAGCCGGGTGGTGACGTGGTCGTTGTCTCCGGCCTGGAAAAGCATCGTGGTCAGAAGCCGCTGATTCGGAACAAGCTTGGCCCCGGCCATGTGCACGGTGTTGACCTGCACTTTGACGCCAACAAGATAGTCTTTGCCTGGGCCAAGCAACCGGAATGGCCACCCCGATTTCCAACGAGTTGGCCGTGCCCGGAGAATACCACGTTTTCGTTTGAGCTGCGTAATACCACGATACCGCCGCATCTTTATGAGATGGATATCGAGAGCGGCGACATCACGCAACTGACGGACCATAATTTCTGGACGGATGTTGAACCTGCCTACTGCCCGGATGGGACTATTGTCTTTAGCTCGGACCGCAGCGCGCATGGGCCTTCCTGTGACTATGATATCAACGACCAGAGCGACCAAAATATTTACTCGCTCTCGGCCGACCGAAAGCGGATCCGGCGACTTGCCAACCAGAAGGACGTGGACTTGCATCCGCATCTTCTGGACAACGGGCTGATTGCATATCTTCGCTGGGAATATCAGGAGCGAGGCTTCATGGATGTTCATTCCGTCTGGACGGTGAAGCCGGACGGCACCATGGCGGACGCCTTGTTCAAACAGCATTTGGGTGCTCCGCTGTCCGTACGCGACGCCCGGTCCGTACCGGGCACCAGTAAACTTGTGGCGATAGCCGCGGGTCATCACTGCGTGGGGAAAGGGCCGGTCGTTATCCTCGATCCGACAGGCGGAATCAATAACCAGGAAGCGATTCGGATCTTGACCTTCGGCCCTCGCCCGCAGGAGGGTTCAGGTGCTTCCTGGAAAAGGACGTGGGACAAGCAGGTGGTTGATGACGGTGGTGTCCATCTCGCCGGCGGCTTTTTCATGATGCCGTACGCCGTTTCGAAAAAGGCCTTTCTTGTCTCTTACGGCTACGGCAACAAGGAGGCGCGTCGCTACACGTGGGCCGACGTGGATTCCAACGGACTAGGTGTTTATCTGATTGACAGTTACGGGAATATGGAGCTGGTGTATCGCAGTCCGCTCTATTCGTGTTACAGTGTGCTGCCTTTTACGAAGCGCAAGAGGCCCCCGGTCCTGCCTGACACGGTTGATATCGAGAAGAACTATGCTACTTGCGTTGTCTCTGACGTCTACGATGGACTGAATGGCGTGCCGCGCGGCACGGTGAAGTATATACGGATAGCCGAAGCGCTGCCCTGGCCGATAGTTCCGGGTGAGGGCACCAAGTTGTGGTGCAGCCCCCGCAACCGCTGGTGTCCGGTGCGGGTGATCGGCACCGTGCCCGTTGAGGAAGACGGATCGGCTTATTTCAAGGTGCCGGTGGCAGATAACGCATCGGTGTACTTCCAGGCGTTGGATGAGAAACATATGGAAGTGAGGAGGATGCGTTCCTCTGTGTCGTTCCAGCCGGGCGAGCAAAGGAGCTGCAACGGCTGTCACGAAACACAGGCCTTGGCACCGGCGCATCAGCAGAGGAAGGTTGAGGCTACCAAGCATGACGCCGTTATGCCCCAGGAGCCGGAATGGGGCGGCAACAGGCAGCTTGGATTTGAGTGGATGGTGCAGCCCGTGTTGGACAACCATTGCGTGCGATGTCATGGTGGAGAGCAGCCGAAGAAGGGGTTGAATTTTGCAGCGGGCAAATCGTTTGCTACCATCACTGATGCGAAACTTGTTTCGCTGGCGGATTGGTTTTCTGGTAACGGCAGCACAACCCAGCCTTACCAGCAAGGATCACACAAGAGCAAATTGATCACCCAACTGCTCAAGAAAGACACGCCCTGTAAGGCTGACTTCGATGAGAACGAGTGGATTCGGCTGGTAACCTGGGTTGACGCCAATGCGCCGAATCAAGGTGGTATGTTGCATAAACGGACATCGGATGGGAGGAGATGGGTCTGGTCGAAGTATGCCTGGAAGGATATCTGGGCCACACCGCGTGAAGTTCCCGCGATGGGCGACTACATCAAACTGCCTGGCAATGTCTGGCGCAAATCACTGCTTGCCAATGAATGACGGCGAGCGGGACTCACTTGCCAGGGCCTACCGGAAAATATGATTGGCTCACAATTTTATAAGGATATAATGGCAGGTGGCTGCCCAGCTAGCAGTCACTGTTGGCTTTTTAGAGCACAGGCTTGTGCGAGGCGCAAATGTCACACAGGGAGTAACAAACAAACGATGGTCACGAGACAGACATCCTGGGGTGCGCTGTGCGTGTCGCTCTTGCTGGCCGGCGTTGCGGTCGCGGGCGAGCAGGCGCACGGTCTGCTGGACGAGCTTGGGGCGGCACGATTGGCGATCGAGCGTGCTCAACACGAATCGGAAACGTCGCCGATTCGCAAAGCCAAGATTCGCTGTGGCAGCTGGCAGGCGATTGGCCCGTTCAAAGATGCCGAGTACGGCGTTTTTGCACGTGAGTTCGAGACGGTTTTCGGCCCGGAAGAGGACGTCTTGGCCAGGGGGAATCGCCTGGCGGAGTTAGGCAAGACCTATCAGTCGGTGCCGGTGGCCGGCGCCCCGGACGGTTCGCGGCGCTGGGCGGCGCATCCCGAGTGGACGGACGGCTCTTACCACCTGCTTGCCTCGGGGCCGCCGCCTGGGCGCAACGAGGTAACGTATCTCTATCGGACAATCACCTGCGAGTCGCCGGTCGACGTGACGGCCTGGCTGGTCACGCTGGACGCAGCCAAGGTATGGCTGGACGGCGAGGAGATTCTCAACGCCCCGATTCGCAAAGCAGTGGCGCAACAATTCCTTAAGGTATCATTCAGAATCCCGCTTCACGCCGGAGATAATCGGCTGCTGGTGAAGATTGCCAAGTGTTTCCAGAAGAACGGATTCTCCTTCGCTATCGAGGGTATGCACCCGATCCATCCAATGCTCAAGTGGGCGCCCAAGACGTCCATCGGTCCTACGGCGGCAACAGTCAATGAGCTGCACTCGAGATATACCAAGCCAAAGGGTGAGCTGCTTGCCAACGCGGACGGTTTCGGCATTACGTTTGAGCCTTACGCCTCGGCGCGTTGGCAGCCGGGTTCGGGGCCGAAGCAGCCGGATCCGTCGTGGTACATCAAGAAGGAGACCTGGCAGGAGACGCTGGTGGCGTCGCGGCAGGGTGTCGCGACCGGTAAGCCTCGCCAGGGACTGCCCTACAAGAGCGCGGTGTTGCGGCAGAAGGATGGCCCGCACCATGCTCGTGTCAATGTCTCGGGGCTGCGGCAACTGGTCCTGGTCTGCACCGTCGGTCCTGACGACTACGGATTCGACGATACCATCTGGGCTGATCCGAAACTCATCACCAAGGAAGGCCAAGAGGTTTCTCTGGTTGAGCTTACACCGGCCGAGGTCGAGGTAGGCTTACTGAAGCTCTTCGTGAATGAGAACCATGCGGGCAAAAAGCTCAAGATTGGGGATCGGCGGTTCGCACAAGGATTTTGGGCACATGCGCCGAGCATGATGATTTTCGACCTTGAGGGCAAGTACGAGTGGTTCGAGACGTCGTTTGGCCTGGACGCGCTGGCCAGCCGTAGCGGCTCGTCGGAGTTCGTAATCGCCGAGAGTCGCGAGTCGGCAGGTTTGCTCAAGTGGTCGCCGGCACAAGAAGCACAGTTGAAATTGCTCTTGTTGCGGGATTTTCCCGGGCGCACATTCCGACACCAGATTGAGCGCGAACTGGCTGACGGCATCTGGCAAGGTGTCAATTCCGTTTCGGGGATGGCGGTGCTCAGCGAGCGTTACGCGGCGGCGATCCTCCGCACACTCTCGCTACCGACGGCCAAAGCGACAAAGTTGCCCCGCAAGGTAGAATCACTTCGGACGCTCTATCACCAGGTCAAACGATTCGATGAGTCGCTTCGGAAGCTGCGACGATTTCGCTTCGATGTGGAGCCTTTGCCTATGTTCGATCCGCCGGTGCTCGCGATGCAGCAGGCCTTGGATCGATTCGAGCCTACCGCGGGTGGCGCGGCGTATCTGGCGCGGCTGGGGCCGGTTCGGGAACAGACTCACGCGGCTCTGGCCGACTATGAAGCCGGGCGGGCGGGCGCAGCCCAAGCGGTGATCCGGGCGGCGGACGCGCTGGATCGCTTCGGCGAGGAGTCGATCCGTAACGTAGGGCCCATCGTCTTTGTGCGGCATCCGTCGCTGGGCAGCATGCAAGGCTGCTGTCCGTTTGAAGACGACTATATTACTGGCCAAGTCCCCGCGAGCATCGCCGTATTCGATCCTGCGCGGCCGAGTGAGCCGCCGCGTGTGATCTACGAACATCCGGAAAGCAGTGGTGGCATATGGCAGGCGAGCCTCTCATACGATGCCCAGACGGTTTTCTTTGCCTCCCGCCGACCCGGGGTGCCGGGCGCCTGGCACATTTATGAGATCGGCATCGACGGGCAGAACCTGCGTCAGATCACCGAAGGAGATTGCTCTGACGTAGCCCCGGTGGAATTGCCCAATGGGCAGATTGCATTCGCCTCGAGCCGTTCGGGCCACTACAACGTCTGCCAGGCCAATCGCGCGGGAGCACTCTATGTCTGCGAGCGTGACGGCTCCGGTCTTCGCCGGATCAGCGCCAATACGCTTACTGATCACACGCCTGCCGTCATGGACGATGGTCGTATTATGTTCACTCGCTGGGACTATGGTATCGACAAGGGCGTCTTCCAACGTCACGCCGTCTGGGCTGTGAACCCCGACGGCACTCGACTGGAGCTGCTTTTCGGCAATACGGTGTCCAGTCCGAACGCGTTTTGGCAATGCGTACCGGTGCCTGGGCGTCCAGAAGTAATCTCGACGTTCGGCGGCCACCATCGCGGCCCTTACGGTGTGCTGGGCCTGCTGTGGAAGCATCTGGGGGTTGAGGCGCCTCGGGGTGCGGGCTTTCGGTTTCTCACCCCGGAGTATCCCACCTATTGGGACGCTGATTTCTTCAGCGGGTATATGGATCCGCACCCGCTCAACGAGAACGAGTATCTCGTCTCATACGGCGGACACGGCGGGCAGACGAACCGGCTGTATTTGTTCGACAGCCGCGGCAACAAAACGTGCATATGGGAGGACGCCGGCAACATGGGCTGCTACAGTCCGGCAGCCCTGCGGCCACGGAAGCGTCCGCCGGTGATCCCCATGAGTTCGCAACCGGACGAGTATCGCTATGTTGATCCGGTGGTGGCCAATATCTGTCCGGACGATTCCAAGCATGGGACTTTTTTCCTTCACGATGTGTACGAGGGACTCCAGGGGCATGTGCGACGCGGTGAGATTGCGGCGCTTCAGATCTTGGAACTGGTTCCCAAGACTCGCCCACACACCGGTGGGTATGCCTATAGTTCTTCGCCTCTGGTCGGGCGTGGGTCAATGTATGTGCGACGGCTGATCGGTACGGTACCGGTTGAAGAAGACGGCTCTGCTCATTTCACCGCACCGGCCTTGCGGGACATTTCCTGGAACGCGCTGGACGCCCAAGGGCGGGTGATTCAGAAGATGGGTTCGACCACGCATATCATGCCCGGCGAACGGCAAAGCTGCATCGGCTGTCACGACAACCGCAGCCTCGCTCCAGCAATGGCTAATCGCTCGCCGTTGGCAGACAAACGCTCGGCCTCGATTCCCGAACGACCCGACTGGGGCACCGGCGGGCTCATCGATTATGTCAAAATCGTGCAACCGGTCTGGGACAAACATTGTGTCACGTGTCACAGCGGCCCTCGTCCCGACGGCAGCCTGGACCTCTCGGGCGACAAGACCCGGTATTTCAACATGTCCTATGATATGCTCATCGACCGCGGGTTCATTCATCATGTGCCACAAAATGACGCTGACCACGACCTGACCACGCCCAAGAGCACCGGCAGCTTGGCCAGCAGACTGATCACCGGGAAATATCTTGAGCCGGGCCACCACGGGGTTCGACTTTCGCGGGATGACTTTGAGCGAATCTACACCTGGATCGACAGCAACGTGCCCTACTACCACACCTATCTCTACACTGACGGCGGTGTGGACGGTGCCCGCGATCGCTGGTACGACAGGGTGAAAGACGGCTGGTTCCAAAAGGAGTTCTCGCCCGTATTCATGCGACGCTGCTATGATTGTCACAAACGCACGATCGAAACCTCCGATGCGTGGTTAGGTTACCTCGGTAAGAGAACTGTTACGAGCAAGGTCTGGACCGACATCACGATAATGGACAATGGCATGCAGTGCGAAAACTCCGTGGGCACGTTCGGCCCCGAGTACCGCATCAACCTGACCCATCCCCGGTGGAGCCAGATGCTCACGGCGCCGCTGGCGAAGGACTCGGGTGGTCTGGGCTGGTGCAACGATCCCGACGGCAGAGCCATCTTCCTGGACACCAACGATCCAGACTATCGCGCCATGCTCGGCGCCCTGGAGAAGGGCAAGCGGATGTTGGAGGCCAACCCTCGTGTTGACATGCTTGCTCGGCCTGACCCGGCGAACCCTCAAGACTATGCGCCTAGTCTAGAACGGCCGCGCGTCCGCCCGTAAGATATGGCTATGGCGGCAAGTGTGGGTGTAGCCCTTTCAGGAACCTTTAATCCGGTCGGCGGCGTAGCCTGTTGCGTTTGGCGTTGTCACGCAATCGGGGGCGTTGCGGGCTTTCGGTATCGATAGACCAATGAGGTCGGAAGTCTGACCCCGCGATGAGATCGCGAGGCTTCATTGGTGTGCGGGGATGGTGGGAGCACAGGGTGGACAAGAGGCCCTCCGACTCGCGCCGGGGGCTTGAGAGCCGTGGATGTTGGGCGTAGGAGCGATCAATGTTTGCGGGGGGATCTGCGGGATTTTTTCTTTTTCGGTTTGCGAGACTTTGGGGACGCTTGTGTTTTTTTGGGACTTGGGACGGGATTTGGCTTTGGCTCTTCTGGGGTGTTTTTTGGGTTGTTTTGGTGTTTTGGTGGTGGTTTTTGGTTTGTCGGCGGGGACGAGGTCGAGGGCGCGGCCTGGGATGTTGACGGCGGAGATTCAAGAGAACATGCTACCGCTGTACCACGCGATTTGCCGAATGCTGGAGTTGCGCTTCTTGTGATGGATGGGGCATTATCGGGGTTGTGTTTGGCGTGTCTTGTCGAGCTGGGCAGCCTTGCATTTGTCCCTGCAACTCAGTTGTCTTGCATTCCACTGAGCTTGAATCGGTAGCTTCCGGAACCGACGTCGAACGTCACCCAGTCGACATCGCGATCGGCGGCGTTGATTCCGGCAACCCCACTAACGTAGGAAGCATTCTGCCAAACGGTTTGGCCGCTTTCGGTGATTACGCATTTTTCACAGGCGAACGTCGGCACACTCACCCGGGCCGTTGAGTTTACAGGAATTTCGACCTCCAGGACGAAAGACTCATTCGTTCTTTTCCAACTAGATGAGATAACGCCTCGTACTGTCTTGATTGAGGCCTCAGCATGTTTGAGGTCTGCGAGTACATGGGGTTTGATATGGAAATGGCTGTACGCCAGTCCGAATTCGCGGGTTCCATAG
>CAYNXW010000083.1:0-9542 GCA_964401265.1 uncultured Pirellulales bacterium
TGGATTATTTTTACTTGTTCTGTCGGCCTTTTTGGCGCAAGAGGCGTCTGTCGCAGTACCAGCGGATCGTGAAGAGAGCGACAGCTCTGGAGGCATCGCTGGAGCCGTTGAGCGATAAGGAGCTGGGTGAGCGTCTTGACGATCTTCAGACGCGGGCCCAGGCGTCGCCTCAATTGAGGCCGTTGCTGCCGGTCGCTCTGGCACTGGGCCGTGAGTTTTCGCGTCGAAGGCTGGGGATGCGACATTACGACGTGCAATTGGTGGGGACGCTGGCTCTGTATGAAGGGCACATTGCGGAGATGGACACGGGTGAGGGTAAGACGCTGATGGCGCCGTTGGCGGCGTGGTTGCACCTGCTGGAGCAGCCCGACCAATGCTGCCATATCGTGACGGCCAACGAGTACCTGGCGGCTCGCGACGCCCAGTGGATGGGGCCTCTTTATGAGGCATTGGGCCTGAGCGTGGGGCTGGTGGTGCCGGGGCAGGCGGGGCATGAGCGGGTGTACGCGTACCAGAAGCAGGTGGTGTATGCGACGGCGAAGGAGGTGGTCTTTGACAGCCTGCGTGAGCCGATGCGTGAACGTCAGGCTCACCCGGCGGACGCTATTTTGCGTCCGGGGGCGCAGGCGAAGATTGACCCTAAGTACGACTTTGCCATCGTTGATGAAGTGGACAGCGTGTTGATCGACCAGGCGTCGAGCCCGCTGCAGATAGGCAGCCAGACGAGCGCCTCGCCGCAATTGGCTCTTTATCAGCAGGCGCATGCGGTTGCGGGCCAATTGGTTCGTGGGGTGCACTATCGGCTACTGCACGATGACCGCAAGGTGGAGTTGAAGGACGAGGGCAAGGCGGAGTCGCGTCGCGGGGCGGGCCAGGCGTTGCGTTTGTTGCCCCCGGGTCACAAGTGGCAGCGTTATGTGACGTGCGCTTTGGCGGCACGACATATCTACAAGCGGGATCAGCACTATGTGGTACGTCAGGGGCGGATCGTACTGCTGGACGAATCGACGGGGCGGATGATGCCGGGGCGTCAGCTTCCGGACGGGATTCATCAGGCGTTGGAAATACAAAATGGTATCACGCCGTCGGCTGAATTACGTGGCAACCTGACGACAACTTTCCAGACATTCTTTCGCAAGTATAAGAAGCTGGCGGGGATGACGGGCACGGCCTCGATGGCGGCGAGGGAGTTATTGTCGGTCTACGGTCTGGCGGTGGTGCCATTGCCGCCGAACAAGGTTTCGCATCGTCGCCTGCTAAACGATCAGATTTTTCGTTCGACGAAGCGTAAGTACCATGCGGCGTTGGCGCAGATCCAACAGATTCACGCGAGCGGCAGGCCTCTGTTGATCGCAGTGGGCTCGGTGCTGGCTTCAGAAGAACTTTCAAAGCTGCTGGACCAGTTGCATTTGCCGCACGAAGTACTCAATGCGAAGAACCATGCACGCGAGGCGGAGATTATCGCACAGGCAGGTCGGGAAGGTCGCATCACCATTATCACCAACATGGCGGGCCGCGGCGTCGATATTACGTTGGGGCCTGGAGTGAGCGAGAAGGGGGGAATTTTCCTGCTGGGCCTTGATCGACTGCATTATCGCCGGCTGGACGATCAGTTGGCTGGTCGTATTGGGCGTCAAGGGGACCCAGGGGACTGTCAGTTTTTCCTCAGTTTGAGAGACGATCTGCTGCGTCAGGCAAATCGGAAGAAGATCACGCGTCTGCGGCTCAGAACGCGCAGCCGGCGTAACGAGCCCATCGCGCAGGCCGGTGCGGCAGAGCTTTTCCGAGACGTGCAGAAGCACATCGCGGGGGTGAGCAGTCGGCATCGCCAAGCCATCTGCCGCAACGAAAAGCAGCGTGAAAAGCTCAAGGCCCAAGGGATGTGGGAAGACTGGATGGACGCCAAGTGAACAGCGGCAGAGGTGGGGAGCGGTCAACGGTTGAGGAGTACGATGGAGGCGTTGAGGAAGGTGGCAAAGCCTACCCATGCGAAATAGGGTAGCAGCAGGCATCCCGCAAGCGGCCGGACGCGCCAAGAGAGAATCACCGTTGTCCCTATGGCAAGCCATAAGAGGATGATTTCGACCAGGGACGCCAGCAGCCAGTGCTGGCCGAAAAAGATGAACGACCACGCGGCGTTGAGAGTCAATTGCACCGCGAATATGAGCAACGCCCGACGTTTGGCCCGCCGATCTGCTCTCACCTGCCACACCAGGTATAGCTCCAGGCCCATGAGAATGTATAGCGCTGTCCAGACCGGTCCAAACACCCAGCCGGGCGGGGTGCAGGTTGGCTTCTGCAAACTGGCGTACCATTGCGACGTGCCCGAATCGTCTAACACACTGCTCGCTGGGCGGGCAAGAAACGACCTCTTGCACAGGATTTGCACTCACATTTACGACAATAACCCGTCTAAGCGAGTATACGAATCTAACTCCATATACCGCAACCACGGCAACATGCCCGCACCCTCCCCAATAACTCACATAAACACTTGCCAATAAAGAAGTTCCAGAAGGCGACAACCCCACACTTGTCAAAGCGGCTCTTTGTTTCGCCAAAACAACCTTTGACAAAACCACGCCACCTTGTATATTAAGCCTATAGACTTAATAAATAAGGAAGGGCTATTATGAAGCTTACGACCAAGAGTGAGTATGCGTTGCTGGCGTTGATCTATATTGCGCGGCACCAGGAAGATGGCTTTGTAAAGATTGAGCAGATTTGCCGTGAGTACGACATTTCGAAGAAGTACTTGGAGCAGTTGTTTATTATTTTGAAGCAGAACCGGCTGATCAAGGCCCGTCGGGGCACGGCGGGGGGGTATGCGTTGGCCAAGCCGGCAGACAAGATCAGCTTCGCGCAGATCATCCGTCTGATGGACGGGGCGTTGGCGCCGACGGAGTCGGTCAGTCGATACTTTTTTTCCCCGACCCCGCTGCAGAAAGAGAAGAAGGTGCTGCAGGTCTTTAAGGAAATCCGCGATTACCTGGCGCAGACGCTGGAGAATTTGACCTTGGCGGACTTAACGTAACACCATGTGCAGACCCTTTTGACAAGGAGTTTTCCGATGAACGAGTGGCTTATTCTACTGATTCCCATTGCGTTTTTTTGTGAGTTTATCGACTCTACTCTGGGCATGGGCTATGGTACAAGTCTGACGCCGCTGTTGATGTTGATGGGTTTTGATCCGTTGCAGGTAGTTCCGGCGGTTCTACTTTCGGAGTTTGTTACGGGGATATTGGGGGCGTCTTTTCACCACAGCGTGCATAACGTTCACCTGCATCCTCGCTCACAGGACGGTCGGGTGGCGATGGTGTTAGCCGTGTTTTCGGTGGTAGGCACTATAGCCGCAGTCGCCTTGGCCGTGAAGTTGCCCCCGCATGTCCTTAAGACCGTCATCGGTATTATCGTCGCCTCCATGGGGGTGGTCATCCTGTTCACGCTCAACCGGAAGCCACGTTTCACCTGGCGTAAGATCATTGGTTTGGGTGCGGTGGCGTCGTTCAACAAGGGGCTCAGCGGGGGCGGTTACGGCCCGATGGTCATGGGTGGGCAGATGCTCAGCGGCGTGGGTGTCAAGAACGCGGTAGGCATCACGTCGTTGGCCGAGGGCATCACCTGCCTGGCCGGGGTGATCACCTATTTTGCGTTGAAGCGTCAGGTTGACTGGGCGTTGGCGCCGTGGCTGATGGCAGGAGCAGTGCTAAGCGTGCCTGTAGCCGCCCACACGCTCAAGCGGATTCCCGAGCGTGCGGCCAAGGTGACCGTGGCGATCATCGTGCTGGCTTTGGGGGGGCTGACGCTGGCTAAGACTCTTCTTTAGACAACCTGTAATGAGCGGGCGGGTCGTGGGCCTAGCCCGCCTGCTGATCGGTTTGCTGCTGAGTTGACCGGACCAGGTGCGCAGCGGTTGCCGCTATAAGTTGCTGATTACTCTGCTCCATTTTAATGCATAACACTTTGTCCGTGGAGGCCAAGGCCGCGCCCAGTCCCTTGGACAATGCTTCGCCGAAGGTATCGGCCAGCGCGACGTACCGGCCGGAAAACACCAAGGCATCCAGGCCACCTAGCGTCGCCACGGCTGCTCCGCAGGCCTGCAACAGACTGTACAGGAGCATCTCCTGTGCCAATTTTTCCGCCTCGCCTTGGCTGGCAAATAGTTCGGCCAGCGTCATAGGCTTTCCCGTCAAGGCCAAGATGCCGCTTTGGCGTGTCAGGACACGGTTGATCTGCTCGGGTCCCCAGCCTTTTTTCTCGGCAAGGGTCAATACGATGGCAGGGTCGATCTGGCCGCAGGTCGTCTCGCCGGGGACACCTTCGAGCGGGGTGGCGCCCCGTGTCACGGTCAAAGGCCTTTGACCGGCCACCGCTGAAATCTCAATCTGTCGTTCCAGGCAGATCGAGACGACCTTGGCCGGGGGCTTCTTACCCGCTGCCCGGAGTTGCCGGCGTGCCTCGGCACAGGCGGCCGCGTGGTAGACCCCCTCGTAACCATAGCGTCGAGCGTTTTGCTCCGAGCCTGCCGATTCTCCCAGTGCGTACGCCTGCTCACGGCGGGGCAAGGCTGCGAAGAATGCCGTCTCGAACACGGCAAGTACGGGCACATGGGTAAACACCGACGCGCACGCCTGCAGCAGCGTCACGGCGGCCGGCACGTGCAGCGGTGCCTCGCAGGCCAACTTCGCCAGCCTGGCCACTACCGACTCATCCACCATCACCGCTTTCGTAAACGCCTCGCCCCCGTAGATCACCCTGACAGCGACCACATCAATCTGGCCCGCGGGAGCTGCGTTCGCTGCCGCTTCGCGCATGTCGCGTAGGGCCACTGCCAGCGTCTCGTCCGCACCGACCGAATCGGCCGCCAGCGCCAGTTGGCCTTGCAACACCGCCTCGTCACGATTCGACACTAACATGGCATAGTGCGTCTTCTCCAAACCCGGTTGTAGAACCAGCACATTCACGCGGCACCTCCTTGCTGGGCCTGCTCGTTTTTGCCCGCCATCACTTCATAGCTTGTCTTTGCGATCGCCAGCTCTTCGTTGGTCTTTATGGCCAGTATCCGCACGGGGCTCGTTTGGGTAGCCACATCCGCAGGCAGCTCCTTGCCGGCCGCGTTACGTGCTGAGTCAATTTGCAGCCCCAAAGCCTCCATGTCGCTGCAGATGGCCCATCGAGCCAAAGGCATGGTTTCACCAATCGTATCAGTAAAGACCACAGCATCCGCCCGCCGTCCGGCCCGCGAGGCCACCACCGTCAGGTACGCCCCCAGGTACTTGCGCACCCGCCATATGTAGATCTCCCAGGCCCTTAACATCGTATCAGGTTGCTGCTGAGCTTGCGTCAGGCTCGCCGCCACGTCGCGGATATCGGCGGTGCTTCCCGAAAGGCCCAGCACGCCGCTGGTTTTGTTGAGCAGTTTCTCCACGGGAGCTGGATTGCCGGCCTGGCCCGCGAGCAGCCGCATCACAACCGCCGGGTCCAGATCGCCGCAGCGTGTGCTCATCACCAGCCCCTGTAACGGGGAATGGCCCATTGTGTTATCAACGCTGCGCCCCCCCACGACGGCACACAGGCTCGCGCCGCCGCTGCCCAAGTGACAGCTTACGGCGTTCAACGAGTCGAGGGGTTTTCCCAAGAACCGCGCCGCCTCCCCCACGACAAACTTGTGGCTGGTGCCGTGAAAGCCGTACTTGCGAATGCCCAACTCCTGCCGCAGCGTAGCCGGCAACGCATACGTTCGCGCGTGTTCCGGAATGGTCGCATGATACCCCGTATCGAACACGAGCACCTGGGACAACTCCGGGTATCGCTGCCGGCAGGCCTCGACCAACGCAATGGCCGGCGGATTGTGCAACGGTGCCAACGCCTTGGTCTGTTCCAGGTCGGCGAGCACCTGATCGTTGACCACGGCATGATCGGAGAACACAGCGGCACCGTGAACGACTCGGTGGCCCACCACGTCCACGCCCAGGCCTTTCTCGCTGCTCAGAACGGTCATCACCTGCTCGAAGGCCACACCATGATCAGGCATGGGCACTTCTCGCCGCTCTTCGTTGCCGTCTTTGCGGTGGATAAGCACTGGCGGTTTGGCTGTTGGCGGCCCTACCCGCTGGGCCTCGCCGCCTGCCAACTCTTGCCCATCGGGCATGGCGAGCAACTTGTATTTCAATGACGAACTACCACAATTGAAGACTAATACGTTCATGGCTCAAACCTCCGATGACTGGCCCGGTTCCACGGCACGGTCGTCCTGTGCGGTGGTTCTGTTGTGTCAGGGGCCTCATGCCCGCCCTTGGCGGTCTAGATCTCGTCTCCGGTCCAGCCGAACACGGGCACGCCAATGAGGCTGTGTACTATGGCGGCTGTCCCGTAGACCGCTTGACACACCTTGTCCACTTCAACCCATTCGTTGACGGCGTGTGCACTGTCCTCGTTGCCCGGACCGTACCCGATGGTCGGTATGTTGTACTCATTGGTCAACACACCGCCGGCCGTTCCCATGCCCAACCGGCCCAACTGCCACTTGCCCGCGCGTACCTCGCAGCCGGCTGCGGCCAACGATTGGCGTGCGCGTGACATCAAGTGACAGAACGGATCGATTGCCCATGCATGCGTCACACGCCTTACAGCAGTTGTTGTACCGGTGTACAACCGTTGGTTGTCCTGACGCACGGCGACCTGGACGGCCACTTCACCGATGGACTGTGTCACCATGACCGCCTCGCGCTGTACCTGGCTGAGCACGGCGTCTATATCGTCGGCTTCGTTGACCCGCCGGCGCAGGCCAATCGTCGCCCGACGTCTGCCCTCCAACTGCTCGTAATGGGGCGCTTCGGACGCCAGGTCTTCGCGGTCTTTACCTTTAGAGAGGCCGCGGCGTGCATTGAAATCCGCCGCCAGCGCCGCTGCGGCGTCGCCGACATCGAACATGTTGGCCCCTTCGACGCGAACCTCCAATTCGACCCAACCGTCGTGCCCGTAATAGAGCCCCAGTTCGGTGGGCTCGCCCAACAGGGCGTAGTCAACGGAGAGGCCGATATCCTTGATGGTCTTTTCCATGAGGGCCCGCATCCCTACGCTGCCGCCCTGCTCTTCCCCGACCGTAGCGGCGACCACCAGGTTTCCCTGCAAAGGCAAGAGGCTCCGCTTGAGCAGCGCGCCGCTGTAGACTTGAGCAGCCAAACCAGCCTTGCAGTCACTGGCACCCCGGCCCCAGAGCTTTCCATCGCGTACGGCCCCCTCATAAGGCCCAGCGTCCCAGTCGCCTTCTTCGCCGACCATGGTCGTATCCATGTGGCAAGCCAACAGGACAGTGGGGCCGGCCTCTCGCCCCAACATCGTGCCGACAACGTTACCAAAGCTGTCCCGCACTACCTGCTCGTATCCCAGGCGAGTCATCTGCTTTTGCACCTCGTTGGCGAGGTCTCCTTCCGATAGACTCGCACTGGGGGTGCTTACCAGCCGCTGGGCCCACGCTAGTGCTTCTTTGCTGGTGGGCTCGTTTCGTCGTGCCAGAATGTCGTACATGTCCGTTCTCCTGCAAAAAGTGTCGTTCATCTCTGTTGGCTTAAGGAACAAAAACCGTACCAACGGAGCACAATTCTTATAACCACTTGTTTTTCATGTACTTAAAAACCATTTACTCCCCTTGACTTTCGCGCAATATTGCTTCATAATTAAATGATACCACTTCATTATGAAAGGTTTTGTCATGAAGGCGCAAGATCTTAGACTCGACGAGATCCTCGAATTCACGGAAGGTCGCATCTTTCTGAGAGGTCGCCGACTCGTGCTGCACCCCCTGCACGCGTTCGCCCATGTGCGCAAAGACCTCGTCGATATGGTCGGCAGCGAAGGGGCGCGGCGTCTGCTCACCCGCTTTGGCTTCTTCTGGGGCAACGCGGACGCGGCCGCCATGACCCGCATCTTCCATTGGGACTCTCTTGAAGAATGGATCAAGGCCGGCCCGCGAATGCACTCTCTCCAGGGCGTGACGCGTTCGGTGGTCAAATCCCTCGACCTTGACCAGGCAAACCATCGTTTTCGCATGGAAGTGAACTGGTACCATTCGGGCGAAGCTGAAGAGCACCTGCTGGAGCTGGGCCCCGCCGACGAGTGCGTCTGCTGGATGCTCACCGGCTATGCCAGCGGCTATGCATCGTTTTGCCTGAAGACTAAGATCTATTTTATCGAGCAGCAATGTCTTGCCAAGGGCGACGCCCTCTGCAGTGCTATCGGCGTAGACGAAGCGTCCGGCGGCGACATGATCAAGGATGTTCTGCCTTACTATGAGGAGGTCGAGCACATCCAGCCGCAAATCATGGAACTGACAACGCAACTGCGTCAGAAAGACCGCCAACTTGCTCGTCAACGCCGCCGACTGGCAGCCTTCGATCGCGTGCAACGTGCTGACCTGGTGGAGGTGCACTCGAAGGCATTTCGTCGTGCTTTGGAATTAGCTGACCGTGTGGCCCGTTTTGATTCGGCGGTTCTTATCACGGGCGAAAGCGGTGCTGGCAAAGAAGTACTGGCTCGCTACGTGCACAACGCCTCTGGTCGTGCCAAGCACCAGTTTTTGCCCATTAACTGCGGCGCCCTGCCCGAAACCCTCCTGGAAAGTGAACTATTCGGGCACAAGGCGGGGGCTTTTACCGGGGCGATTCACGACCGCGTCGGGCTTTTCGAGCAGGCGGATAAAGGCACCATTTTTCTGGATGAGATTGGGGATATATCGCCGGCCCTGCAAGTCAAGCTCCTGCGGGTCCTCCAGGAGAAACAGATCATCCGGGTCGGCGACAACAAGACGCGTTCGGTGGACGTTCGCATCATGGCCGCCACCAACCGCGACCTGCCCCAAGCCATCCAACGAGGTAGTTTCCGGGAAGACCTCTTTTATCGTCTGGCGGTTGTTGAAATCGAAGTGCCCCCTCTGCGGGAACGTCCTGAGGATATTCTGCCGCTAGCGCGCCACTTCGTGCACCAGCTCGCCCAGAGCCTGAAACTGCCCAACCTGCGTCTGGCCCCCACCTGTCTCGACTATCTCAGCGCCTACCACTGGCCCGGAAATGTGCGTGAACTGCAAAACGCCCTGGAACGAGCGGCGGTTTTGACACGCGACGGCTGCATCAGCCCCGAATACCTGCCACCAGCAGTCCTCAATACGCCCTCGCTTACGGAGGCGGCCACAGGCTCGTTCACGCGTACCCTGGAGCAGGTCCAGAACGATTACATTCGCGCCGTCCTGCGTCTTACAGACGACAACCGCTCTCGCGCGGCAAAGATTCTGGGCATCAGTCCGGCCACCCTCTGGCGCAAACTGAAACGGATCGCCCCCCAACAGTAAGTATGGGTGGCCGCCGAGCCCCCCTGAACAACCGCTTCTCCGTTGTGACTCAGGCGTGACGCATTCTTCCTGAAAGCAGGACGACGTCGCGCAACGCCTGGACGTGCTTGGCTGCGAGCCAGCGTGACTCGAAATCCTTTTCCTGGACAATCTGGGCAATGGCCGCCAAAGCGTGCAGATGGAAGTTCCGTTCATC
>CAYNXW010000084.1:0-9536 GCA_964401265.1 uncultured Pirellulales bacterium
TATCCCGAGGGCCGGCGTATGTGGATCAACGTGAGGTTTTATGATGAGACGATGAGTCTTGTGGGCGAGTCGGGGGCCTACGATGCCGCGAGCGGTGTGCTTAGCCACGACGAGCAGGCCAAGATTTACGAGAGCAAGCCAGGTCTGGATGAAATAACGGCGCCGCTGGTCGGGGTGGATCCCGATGCCTCTTTTCATTTTGTGCTCAATAACAAGATTTATAAGGACAATCGTATTCCGCCGCAGGGTTTTACCAACGCGTCGTTTGCGTCATTTGGCGGTGCGCCGGTGGGGTATGCGTACAGCGATGGCCAATTCTGGGACGACACCTATTACCGCATGGCCGCTGGGGCGGTCTCGGCGGAGGTTACGCTTTATTATCAGAGTACATCGAAGGAGTATATCGAGTTTCTGCGTGATGAGAATACGACGAATGCGGCGGGGCAGGACTTGTACGATCTGTGGAACGAGAATGGCAAGTGTCCGCCGGAAGTGATGCAGCAAACGCAGTTGGACCTTGAGGCCGTCGACGGCGACCTGGATGGTGATTTCGACGTCGATTTGGTCGATGTGGATCTGTTTGGCTTTCAGTGGTTGGCCACCGGCTGCGGTGAGCTTAACGCGTGGTGCCAGGGGGCGGATTTGGACGGGTCTACCAGCGTCAACTTCCTGGATTACGCCGTGCTCAGCGAGCATTACCTCAAAGGTGGGTCGCCGCCATAATTGCGAGACGTTTGAGCGTCTCGTTTAGAGCGCCGTGGGGCACATGACCGGTCAGGTCGGTGTAATCCGCATGTTCCCAATCGCTGGTCTGCCCGATCAGCGGTTCAGGCCTTTTTCGGGAGGACGCGTCCCGGGCGGGGGTTCGGGGGTGCTGAGGGGCAAAATATACTTGGCATGAAGAGGGGCTTTTTGGTATTATAAAGAGGTAACCGCAGTATGCGAGCCCATACCACCAGAGGGAGTAACCTGAATGCATATAAGGTCTCTAGGCGCCTATCTTGTCTGGCCCGTCCGATGTCTGATTATCGGGCTATTGTTGTCGCTTTGCCTGGCGTTTCCGACGCGCTGTTATGGGGGCGAAGGCCTTTCCAATGCCGACCTGGGGCTGTTGCAGAGTGCGGCGGCGCACATTGGCCAGGGACGCTTCGAAGAGGGGCGTTCGTGCCTTGAGCAACTGGACGGGCCTGGGGGCGAGGATGGGCGGCAGGAGCTGCTGGCGGAGCTGCTGGATCAGTATGAGCAGGTGATGGTTCGGGTTCGTGACGCGTCGCAGGTGACCTACGACGAGTATCTGGACAAGATGAATCTTGCGATCAAGACAGTGCACTGGCGTGAGGCGCTGTTGGCCACGAGCGAGGCGTATCCCTTGGACGTGTCGGAGAAGACGCGGGCGGAGGAGGGTTTTCGTGCGGACGTGCAGGACCAATGGCTCAAGGCGCTGGCCCATCTTCGAGCGGCTCACAATCTGGCGGACCGGGTGGGGCTGACGGAGACGCTTGATCCCGCTCTTCGTCAGGCCATTATCGACCAGTCGCTGCGGATAGGTGAGCGTCTGGAAGAGGATCATGATTGGCTTGATGCCTACGGGAAGGTGTACTACAACTTTACCGAACTCGATATGGGGTCGCAGCAATACCAGGAGCACGGCGACTATTTGTTGCGGATGGCGCTGACGACGGGAATGTACGCGCCGGATCCCAACGAAGACGCGATTGACTGGCAGGAGCGTCGGCGGGGCATTACGTATGACATGTTCGCGCACGCGTTGCGTTGCGTGGCGGACCGGTATGTCGATCCGCTGGATTTTACGGCGATGGGGCGCAAGGCGTTGCGCAACTGCCTTATCCTGACAGAGGCGCCCAAGCTGGCGACGGCGTTTGAGCAGCTCAATAACGAAGAGAACGCCAGTGAGTTTCGCCGAGGCTTGATCTCGCTGCGTGACGGGTTGGCCGGGCGAGTTGAGGGTATAGGCTGTCTTGATATTCTTGAGCTGTTGCGCGACGTGCTGGAGGTCAACAACGATAGCCTCGAATTGCCGACGGAAGTGCTTGTGGCTGAGTTTGCCGAGGGCGCCTTTGACGCGTTGGACGGCTATACGTACGTGGTGTGGCCGGCGGATGTCGAGACGTTTCGCAAGGACATGACGAGCGAATTCAGTGGGATTGGGGTCTATATCAGCAAGGCGGAGGGGCTGCTCAAGATCGAATCGCTCTTGGATGATTCGCCCGCGGCCGATGCGGGCCTCGACGCGGGGGATGTGATTATGGCTATCGATGGCAAGAATACCGCTCATATTTCGATTGATATGGCGGTCCGCAGCATTACGGGCAAAGCGGGCACAACCGTGACGCTGAGCGTCGACCGCGAGGGGTTTGAAGAGCCTCGCGAGTTTGACGTGACGCGGCGGCGGATTGTGGTGCACACGGTCAAGGGAATCTCGCGGGACGAGCAGGGGCACTGGCAGCACTTTGTCGATCAGCAGAACGGCATTGCCTATATTCGTTTGACCAGCTTTGCCGACGAGACGGCCGCCAGTCTCAGAAGATGTCTGCGGCAACTCAAACGGCAGGATATGCGAGCTTTGGTATTGGATTTGCGGCGCAACAGCGGGGGGTTCTTGTCCACGGCGATCGATGTGGTGGACACCTTTGTTTCGGACGGGCTTATTGTGGCCAGTCGCTCTCGTGATTCTTCTCGACCGGTGCAGGATTTCGCTCAGCAACGCTCGACGTTCGATCCGCAGCTGCCCGTGGTTGTGCTGGTGGACGCTCATTCCGCCAGTGCCTCGGAGATTGTATCCGGGGCGTTGCAGGACCATCACCGCGCACTGGTCGTGGGCACGCGTACGTTTGGCAAGGGCAACGTGCAGACAATCCAGAAACTGCGCCCGTCCGAGGCTGAGCTTAAGATGACGATTGCCTATTATTACTTGCCCAGTGGCCGGCGTGTGCACAAGGGCCCCAAAGAGCACATCAACCCCGATT
This sequence comes from uncultured Pirellulales bacterium, assembly GCA_964401265.1. Lineage (GTDB taxonomy): Bacteria > Planctomycetota > Phycisphaerae > Sedimentisphaerales > SM23-30 > CAYNXW01. Next base: position 2,988 of record CAYNXW010000084.1, read on the forward strand.
ATGGCGTCCACCCCGACGTGAAGGTGGAATTGGTGGGCAAGCTGCTGGAAGACTGGTACAAAGTCACTCACGCCGCCGGGGTCTTGCACCGCCCCGGATCACTCAATGGCGACAGTGAATGGAAAACGTATTCGCCCGGGGATGTGCTTGAGAACGATCCGCAGCTGACCATCGCCTGTATTTGCCTGCAGGCCCAGCTCTTGGCCAATGAGCTGGACAAGGCGGATTGGGGGCAACTCGTAGGGCCGGCAAAGACCAAGCCCTTGCGTGCGTTCTAAGGGCGCAGGGGCACAGCCGTGCAATGGACAGGCGAGGTCGAAGCGTCACGCGAATGGGGCAGCGGTTACCCGGTCTGTTGTTGCCGGCCGCTGCGACTGATCACGAGCAGCATGGCGCCCAGCGCCAGCAGCGCTATGGTGGCCGGTTCCGGTAGCGCGTAGACGTTGTCGATACCCAGCGTGGCAGTGATACGGGGCGGGTTAACGCCCGGTGAGGTGGGGCTGGTCCGATCATGCTTGATCTGTAATCTGGTGACGTCCGCCAGTGTGTCGCTGAGCAAGCCTGTGCCCCCGGTAACGTGCACCAGGTCGGCTCTCGTCAGAGCGAAGATGTGTTCTTGCCACGTATTGCCAGCCAAGGGGGGCGTCAGATTGCTCGATGCCCACAAACCACCGGGGCCGTCAATCAAGATGCGTAGCTGGACGTTATCGCCGCTGGGATTGAGGTGGTTGAAGTCCACGGCCAAGGCTGTGACGCCAGCGGAAAGATAGTCTCCGGTCCATTGTGTTTGATTCTTGGCGGCAAGATGGAAGGCGTCAGCGCCAATCTGCAGGTAGCCGTCGCCAAGGCCGTCGGGGCCCCCGTCGCTGATCTGGACGGGCAAAATGGGGGTGGGGGCGCCGCTGCCACCGGTCCAGGCCAACGTGTCGCCTTGGACGGCAAACGTGTCTCCGTGCCCTAACGTGACGGCCTTCGCGGTGTTGGTCACGCCGGCCAATAGCAGCAAAGCAAACATGCTTGGTGAAAGACGCATCGCCACGAACCCTCGTTGAGTGGTTGCACGCGGACGACTCGCTTCGACACTACGAACAGGTGCTCCCCTACACCCAGATAACTATATACTGCCATGGCAAGGAGTCAAATCATGCGATGGGCGGCCCAGAAGGCCTGCTGGTGACAGGGCGATAGGGCTTTGCCAGAGGGCACCGAGGGCACTGCTGATATGGCCTGCCGAGCAGGGGCGCTTAGCGCTGGGCCGTTATGACTACACTTGCCCCCTTGGTGGTGCTCTTCTTGAGCCAGAGGACCAAGTCGTTCGACTCCAGGCTGCTGCGCGTCCCGTAGCGATAATCCGTAGGAGCCTTCATCCGCTCACCATTGAACCGCAACTCGACCTGTTGCCTGGCCCACTGTTTAACGATAAACGCGGGATTAACCAGCGGATTCGTATCCGAGGCATGCAAGGCGAATTCCAGTGACGCGGTGTTGTTCGGTTGCTTGCATGTTAGCACGTAGGCACGTTGAGCAGGATCGTAACCTTGGCTGGTGAAGGCGTCGCTTTTCAGGTGCAAGGCGGCAGGCTGGGCCCAGGAACGAACAAGAGTAACTGTTGCCTCGGGCGCCTGGTCGGTCAGGCCGGTCAACATGATTTTTGTCATCCAGTTGTCGCCTTGAGCGTAGGCCTTCCAGCTGATGTGGGTCAGTGACGAGTGGCTGGCCCGGTCAGCAGCCACGGCCCAACGCCCGTCGGAAGGATGGAAGGCGGTGGGCCAATGGTTCCACCAGGGATAGATGCTGACCTCGCGACGAATTTCGCCGGCGTAGATGTCGAACGCGGGCTGGTCGACGGGCCGTGCAGCGGCAAACGGACGCAGGGTGCTCTTGGTGTTAAAGACCTGAATGCAGGCCTGGGCGGGCTGGTCGGGGTGTTTGGGGGGCGTCTTGTCCTTCCAGGAGTAGGTGTGCGTCTCGCCGCTGAGATTGGCCAGCGTAAGGCCGGCCGGCTCCAGAACGCCCTCAGGATGCTGGCCGGGGCCCATCACAATCATCCCCTCGTGCCACTCGTGGGGCTCCGCCGGCTGAGAACTGTGCAGCGTGATCTGGCGGACGGCAACCCCGTCGGGATAGACGGTGTGAATCTCGTCCGTCCAGTCGCCCCAGCCTGTCGTGGGGTCCACGCGGGCGAAGTGGTAGCGGTTGTCAATCAGGGCGTAACGCCAATGGACCACGGCGCGGGCGGGCGTGTTTTCAATGATGCGGACATGGCTGTGGCGACACTGTTTGTCAGACATGGGCTCGGCGCAGCCTATGGCCCCATGGCCCCACGTTTCATTGAACTCGTTGTTGTACCAGATGCCATTTTCAGTGACCCATTGCGGGATATAACTGGTGCCTCGCCAGAACACCAGACGCCCCGGCATTTGGTCGAAGCAGACCACAACGTCAGGATAATCGCCCACCCGCCAGAGTCTGTCCCAAGCAGGGTAGTACTTCAGGTTGGCGTAAAAGGCGCCGAAGCTGTTTGTCGTCGATGGGCCTGCGGGCAACACTCTCGGCGGCAAGTCCGGCGACGGTGAGGGCCGATGTCTCTGGTAAGTGGCCGCGATTTGCTTAGCAGTCAGCGGCTGAGCAAATATGGCCAGTTCGTCCAGCAGACCGTCGAAGAGAACATCCGCCCTACTGTGCGAGTTCTTCCTTATGCCCCCTGTGGGTAGGAGGGGCTCGGGGTGTTTGCCGATCAGCAGGGGCTTACTGGAAGCGGCGGTAAACTCTTGCTCGAGCTTCTTACTGGCGACGGCCTTTCCGTCGATATAAATCGTCATACCCTGGGCGGGGTCATAAACGCCGGCCACGTGATACCAGCGGCGCAGCGACAGCACGTCGTCTGAGGCTACGGTGTGCCACTGTCCTCCGGCCGCAAGCTGAAGACTCAGTCGGCCTGCGTCGTTGATGCCGAAGAAGTAGCCTGCTTCCGTCCCGTCAAGCTGAGCTGCCAAGGGGCACCAGTTCCAGGGGTACGCCCCCAGTGCCAGCCATGCCTGGACCGCAAATGCCCCGGTAAGACGAGGCGCGCGGTCAGGGGCGCACTCGATAAACCCGGTAAAACCATCGAAGCTCAACGCCTGGCCCGACACACCCGCTGCCAGGTCGCAATACCCGTGAATTTGGCCCAGGAGGGGGGCACTCTTGTCGCGAAGGTTATTCGTGGCAAGGTCGTCGAAAGACCAGGACCCGACCGGGCTCGGCAGCGCCGCCCGCAACGGTGCCGAAAAGGATGTGATCAGGATACAAATCCATACGGAAAAGCCAATTGTGCTGTTGTGCTTATACTTCATCTTAGATAAGTGTTCCGTTGCTATAGAGGCCTTCAATCCTGTCTGTCCACCCAATAACCGGTATGGTCCGTCATTGCAGGTTTCCTGTCAAGCTCTGTTCTTGCGAGACTCTCGGGGCATCTTCAGGTTATCGTTTGAACGATGTAAAGGTGGCGTGGGCAAGGGCTTATGGCAAGGGAGGGTGGCGACTTGTCTCGCCGCTTGACCAAGATATGCTTCAATTGACCCTGATTGGCCCGCCGGGGGGCAAGCCCAACTAGCCCTGCCAGCGGGGCGAAGCGGGAACCGTAGCTGTGGTGCGGACGGCGGCGAAGAGGCATTGACCGGACCACGCCGAGGCAGCTGCACGCTCAAAAGGAATCACTCATCAGCACCGATGACGCCCATTAACAGGCAAGGGACGCCGCCGCGAGAACACGCGTCTCCACGCTCAGCTCTCGCCATGGACTATCAAGGTTGGGCCCAGAGCCACTCTTGACTAAACAGCGACAGATCAGTCAGGTCGACAGGACCGGTGCGGTCGAGGTTGGCTCCCAGCCACAGGCTCTCCAGCAGGTAGGCGTCGGTGAAGCGGGCGTAGTCGGCCAGATCGACGCTGTCATCGTTGTTGAGATCAGCCGCCGAGCCCGCAGTTGAGAGGGACATGCTGGCCTGGGCCGTGTTGCCGTAGACGCCCATATTGACACGCCGACCGTGAGGCCAGAGTTCAGTAATCCAAGGAGTGTTCGGATCGCCGGCGTCGATGCAGGGACTCTGCGCGACGTCCTGAACCCATTGGTTGGTGGCAGGGTTCCAACGTCCGACTTCGGATTTGAGATGGTAGTCACCGACACCGCCACAGACGGGTGCGGTTTCCAGGTTGCCATCGCCCCAGGTGCAGGTTGAGCCGGATTCGACGTAGACGTCGCCCTGGCCGGGGAAGAGATCACTGTAATTGACAGAGACTTGGGCGGTGCTACTGATGCCGACCTGAGGGCCTTCGGCGGCGGTGTTGTTTAAGAGGATGCAGTTGAGCAGCTCGACGCTACTGTTGGCGTGAGAGAAGACAGCGCCGCCGCGATTAACGGTAGTGTTGTCGTAGAAAGTGCAATTTATAGCTTCGACGCCAGCATTGTTGACGGCGGAGAGGCCGGCGCCCCAGTCGGCCGTGTTGCTTTCAAAGAGACAGTTGCGGACGGTGGCGGAGCCGTTGTCGCGGACGTGGAGACCGCCGGCAGCGCCGGGGCTGGCGTGGTTCTGGCTGAAGGTGCAGTGTTCGACGGTGACGTGGCCGCCGCTGGCGAAGATGCCGGCGCCTCGGCCGGTGGTGTTATCGCGGATGATGCAGTGGCGGATGGTGGGGCTGGCGTTGGAGGCAAAGACGCCGCCGCCGTCGCTGGTGTGGTTGGCGCCGGTGAGGGTGAAGCCATCGAGGATGGAATCAGGGCCTTCGCTGTTGACAAAGGCGACGATGGGATTGGGGCTGGTGGCTTGGATGATGGTTTGGGTCACGAGGGAGACGTCTTCGGGGGTGATGGATCGGAGAGTGAGGGATTTGCCGAGAAAGTTGATGTCTTCAGGGTACGTGCCGGGGATGACGATGATTTCGCTGCCGTTGGGGGCGGCGTCGATAGCTTGCTGAATGGTGGGGTAGAGGTTCGGTACGAGGTAGCCGACGACCAACATGACAGGGACCTTGCGGTAAGGGTTGAGGGCGTCGGGGCTGGTGACAATCATGGTGCATTCATACGTGCCCGCAGGCAGACCGGTGGCATCGATGGTGACGCTTACGGTTTGGCAGACGCCGGGCTCGAGCTGCCCGTTGGTGGGGGTGATGTCCAGGTAGGGGCAGCTTTCACTGATTTGCCACGTGCCGGCCTGTTGCCCCCGGTTGTCTATGAGCAGAGTGGCTTCGGTTAGCGAGGTCTCACCCGGGTGAATGCCCACGAGCAGAGATTGCGGGTGCACATAGAGATAAGCCTCGGGGATCCACAGTTCGTCGGCGCCGATATCGACGCGCGCACCGATCAGACGCGGTTGGCCGTCAATATCCGTTTGTCCTTCGTAGTCGCCGTTGGGGTCGCCGGCGTCGCCACACGGGGAGTCCGGATGGAGATGGTAGTCGCCCCCGGCAGGGTCGACAAAGCGAGGGTCCAGGTTGATGTTGCCGATGCCCCAGTTGAGTGTGCCGCCTTGTTCCACGAGGACGGCGTCCTGGCCACCGGAGATGTTACAATAGTTGGTGGTGAGGGTGGGGGCTATATTGAAGCCGTAGGGAGAGCCCAGAACGATTTGGCCGCTGCCAGGCCAAGTGTTATTCCAAACGATGGTATTATCCAGAATCAAATCACCATCGTACATGCATATGGGGCAGGTATCTGCGGTGAAGTTGTCAGCTATCGTACAGTGCCGCATAACCACAGTTCCGGGAAGGAGGCACCTCAAAGCGCCGCCGTCGTTCTGCTCAGTCGCTCGATTGCGCCAAATGAGGCAGTTTTCTATACTCACGTTGCCCGGTACGTTGGAATTTCCAGTAATGAATATGCCGCAGTTGTTGTCTCGAATGACGCAGCGGCGTACCGTGACCAAGCTACGAACATAGTTGATGTAGACACCCGTGCCATACCCGGAGTATGGCTCGCCGGAGGCGCCCTTTATTGTAAGGCCGTCGAAGAGCACGTGATCTTCGGCGAGATGTACCGTGAAGCCTGATCCGACGCCGGGGTCGATGATGGTGGCAGCGACAACGGCCGGATCGCAGGGGTCTGTGGAGCTGATGGCAATGGCCTTGTCTACTATGATTCCATTTTCATGGTAAGTGCCAGGTGCAAGGACTACTCTGTCAGCGTATCGTGCTTCATCGATAGCCGCATCGATAGTGTCGAAATCCTGCGGGACGCGCAGGGCCCTGCCGACGCGCAGGCGAATGGTCAGCAGTTGCGCGGGGTTTAGGGTATCGCTACTGCGGACAGCGACGGCGCACTGATAGAAGCCGGGGGTGAGGCCGGCGGTGTTGACGCGAACGGCCAGCTGCGTCTGCTCGCCAGGAGCGGTGCTGCCGCTGGCAGGGGAAACTTCGACCCAGGAGGTCTCGTCCTGAATTTCCCAGGCGAGCGTCTCCGAGCCCCAGTTGTGGATGGTAGCTGTCTTTTCCTGCACGCTCACGTCGTCGCCGTACTCGAGATAGTCTATTTCGTAGGGTGTTACGCTCAGGGTGTCGCCGCCGGCGATGACC
>CAYNXW010000085.1:0-5092 GCA_964401265.1 uncultured Pirellulales bacterium
CCAAACGACCTTCTGTGGCGACGGCCAGTTCATTGATCCAACCCAGGAAACACCGTTCAAAGGCCTCTGGCTCGAGCAGGGCGAAGACCCGCCCAAAGGTGTCATGGGAAGGAATGCCGTTGGGCAGGTCCAGAAAGGTTCGGAACCATTCCTTCTTGCAATCGCCGAATTCCTCTACCTGCACCCAGCCGTCGGCACCGCAGATAACGGCGCAGATAGCGATGGTGAGGATGTCCGAGAGCCGGTGCTTCTTAGTTCGATCCATGCGAGGGTCTTTCAGTTGGGCAAAAGCGCGCAGCACGCCACACGGGGCTTCAACGTCCATGTTGACGCTCCTTTCAGCAAGGGTTATGTTGCCTTGCGAGGCCTCGCGTACGTACCACCCCACCATACACGTCTTGAAAACAGCGCGCCAGTTTAATATTTGCCTAACATTTGACCCTATTCGCCCCTTTTAGATGCGATTGCCCTGCCCCCGCCCCGATACCCCTTTGCATGCAAAGCCTCTATCTGCTATAGTACTTGTTTCGGTGCGTAGGGACCAGCGATGGCCCCCGCAGGATGCAACATCGGCTCTTACCAACGGAGCAACAAGTGAAAAAGATCGTCTTGGCATACAGTGGGGGTCTTGATACCAGTGTCATCCTACCCTGGCTACGCGAAAAGTACGACTGTGAAGTGATCGCCTTCGCCGCCGAACTAGGCCAGGGCGACGAACTCGAAGGCATCAAAAAGAAGGCCCTCGCCAGCGGCGCGTCCAAATGCGTCGTGGCCGACCTCCGCCGCGAATTCGTCGAGGACTACATCTGGCCCATGCTGCGATCCGGCGCCGTCTACGAAAACGGCTACCTCCTCGGCACCAGCATTGCCCGGCCCTTGATCGCCAAAGAACAGGTCCGCGTCGCCCACGAAGAAGGCGCCGACGCCGTCGCCCATGGCGCTACCGGCAAGGGCAACGACCAGGTTCGCTTCGAGCTGACCTTCATGGCGCTCGATCCCACCCTCCAGATCGTCGCGCCGTGGAAGGACCCCTCCTTCGAACTCACCAGCCGCGAAGCCGCCATCGAATACGCCAAGCAACACAACATCCCCGTCGCCCAGACCGTCAAGAAGATCTACAGCCGCGACCGCAACATCTGGCACATCAGCCATGAGGGCGCCGACCTGGAAGATCCCGCCAACGAGCCCCAGGACGACCTCTACGTCATGAGCAACCCGTTGGCCAACACGCCTGACAAGCCCGCCTATGTCGACCTCGCCTTTGAGGAGGGCATCCCTGTCAAGCTCAACGGCCAAGACACCGGTGCCGTCGAGCTGCTCGAAGAGCTCAACCGCATCGGCGGTGAGCACGGGGTCGGCCAGGTTGACCTTGTCGAAAACCGGCTCGTCGGGATGAAGAGTCGCGGCGTCTACGAGACTCCCGGCGGGGCCATCCTCGCCACGGCTCACCGCGCTCTCGAAATGCTCTGTCTCGACCGCGACACCATGCACTACAAACAACAGGTAGCCCTGCGTTACGCCGACCTGGTCTATGACGGCAAATGGTTCGCTCCTCTGCGTGAAGCACTCGACGCCTTTTTCGCCTCGACTCAGAAGACCGTCACCGGCAACGTCAAGATCAAGCTTTACAAGGGACACTGTCTGCTCGGAGGCGTCACGAGCCCCTACAGCCTCTACGCCGCCGACCTGGCGAGTTTTACCATGGGGGCGGAATACGACAGCACGGACGCGACCGGTTTCATCAAGCTCCTGGGCCTGCCCATGCGTGTCCGGGCACTGACGCAAAAGACAAACGCCAAGGCATGACCACCCTGGAACAATCTGCGCCAACCATCCCACTTGCAACGAGCAAGCTCATAGCGCACAATGGGCAAGAGAGACAAGGCTTTACAAGGATGAACAGCACAAACAAGGATGTTTCGCTTTGACCGGACAGACCCTATTTTGGATAGTCTTTGTGTTCGCTATCGGCGCCTCCGTTGGCAGCTTTCTCAACGTTGTCGTTTACCGTCTGCCCCGCGAGCTCTCTATCGTCCGGCCCGGCAGTCATTGCACCCAGTGCAAGCACCCTATCGCCTGGTACGACAACCTGCCCATCGTCGCCTGGTTCATCCTCGGCGGAAAATGTCGCCACTGCCACGCCCGCTTTTCCATCCGCTATGCCCTCGTTGAGCTTTTCACAGCCTTGCTGTTCGTTTTCTTTTTCTGCTGGTATTTCATCGGGCCCGGCCGCGCCGACCTGCCCGCTCTAAACCAGGGTGGTTGGCTCATTTACGCCAGCCACGTATTCCTGGCGGGCGCTTTGCTGGCCTGCTCGCTCATCGACGCCGAGCACTGGATCATCCCCCTGGAGGTCAGCTACACCGTCGCGGCCATAGGCCTCATCGCCGCCACCGCCGCCCCCTACGTCCTGCCCCTGCCCGATCAGCCCTACCGTGCCCTCATGCCGCACGCCACCCCCCTGACGGCAGCCCTGGCCCTGGGAGCAGGGCTGGGCCTTGCGCTCTCGCTGGCCCTCTTACGCTTGAAGGTCCTCACACGCAGCTTTGCCGAATACGACGAGGCGCTGGTCGCCGCCGAAAAGGCAGGCCAGGAAGAACCAGACATTCCGCTGCACATCCGTCGCGAAATGGTCCGAGAACTCGCCTTTCTCGCCCCGGTGGCTTTGGTCGCCGCCCTGGCGTTGTTCCTGCTGACCCACAATGGGCCCCTCGCAAATCACTGGAACCAATTACTTGCCACGCAAAAGTGGCTCACGGGCTTGCTCGGAAGCGTCTTTGGCTTTATGATAGGGGCCGCGGTGGTGTGGGTCACCCGGATCCTCGGATCGTTGGCCTTTGGCCGCGAGGCCATGGGCCTGGGAGACGTCCACCTGATGGCCGGCGTTGGCGCCATACTGGGCTGGACCAGTCCCCTTATAGCATTTTTTGTCGCGCCATTTTTGGGACTGGGCTGGGCCCTTGCCCGGCTGATACTGCACCGGGCGCGTGAGATACCCTACGGCCCGTTTTTGTCGGCAGCAACCGTATTGGTCATGTTGTTTCATGACCGCATCGTGGACTACTTCGCCCAGGTTTGGGCCCCACCGGCCTGGCCTTAGAACATGTGGCTCGCTTAGTCGGGCCCGCGAACCAAAGGAACCCTGCCCATGGCAGTTTCCATCCGAAAGATCAAGGTCTACGCCAGACTCACCGGCATTATCATCCTTGGGCTGGTGTTTTTGGCCTTCATTGCCAGCAACCGCGATCCCGTCAAAGTCAAATTCCTCTGGATGGACCTGATGGAACTGCCCACTTACTGGTTTATGGTGCTGGTGGGCGCGTGCAGTATCATGACCTTTCTCACTGCGAAGAAGGTCCGCCGCGTCATCGCCGACGTCCGACTCATCCGCCGAGAACGCAAAGCCCAGGACGAACTGGTCGCCCAGGCAGCGACAAAGATGAAACGTGATGATTCGTAGCCTGAGTGTTTCCTAAGAAAATTTGTGACAAAACATTATAATGTGGCCATTTTGGTAAGGAGGCCCCCCATGAACGTATCGCGAGTCGCTCTAACGCTTGGTGTTGCTCTGGTATTGGCGATGACCGCCGGCTGTCAGCCCTGGCAGGAAAAGTACGAAACCTGTGTAACCGAAAAAGACAACCTCGAAGGCCTATTCGAGAACTGCCAGCAAAACTATGACCAGTGCCAGGCTGAGCGCGATCGCCTTAACGAAGAGCTCTTGTCCGCACGCGACGCACTCTCCGCCCAACCCAAGGCAGGTGGTCTGGAAGAAGAAGGCGGCGTCTACGATCCCGCCAAGGGCACCATCACGGTCACCCTGGAAAGTGACATTCTGTTCGACTCAGGCAAGGCCGGCCTCAAGTCCACCTATAAATCGAAACTGAACCGCATCGCCCAGATCATCCAACGCGAACATGCCGACAAGCAGGTATCTATCGTCGGGCACACCGATACCGACCCGATCAAGAAGAGCAAATGGAAAGACAACTGGCAGCTCTCGACTGAACGTGCCCTGGCGGTTGTCCGTCACATGGTCAGCCAAGGCATACCGGCCCGTAATCTTGCCGCCGTCGGTCGTGGCGAGCACCATCCCGTCGGCAGTGCCAAGAACAAGAACCGCCGCGTGGAAATCGTCGTACACTTGTTCGAATAGCCGTGATTTCAATCATTGATTACGATATGGGCAACCTGCACAGCGTCCAAAAGGCGCTGGCGTGGGTTGGCGGTGAACCGCAGATCATCAGAGACCCCGAGCAGGTCGCAGCGGCCCAAAAGCTGGTCCTGCCCGGGGTGGGTGCTTTTGCCGACGCCATGGAGTCGTTGCGATCGCGCGACCTCGTCGAGCCCATTAAAGAGCACATCGCCGCGGGCCGGCCTTTTTTGGGCATCTGTCTGGGTCTGCAGCTGCTTTTCGACGTCAGCTACGAGGACGGCCAGTACAGCGGTCTTGGCGTCATTGGCGGGCAAGTGTGCCGATTCGACTTTGCCAACCAGCGACAAGCCCAGAAGCTCAAGATCCCCCACATGGGTTGGAACAGTCTGCGTATCGAGAAGGACGTCCCCATTTACAGCGATGTGCCAGACGGTTCCTACGTGTACTTTGTGCACTCCTACTACGTCAAACCGACCGACGAGACTGTCGTCGCCACCACGACCGAGCACGGCCAGCCCTTTGCCTCGAGCATTGCCCGGGATAACGTGTTCGCCACCCAGTTTCACCCCGAGAAATCGCAGCGCGTCGGCCTGCAGATCCTCAAGAACTTCGCCAGGCTTTAATCCTGCCCTTAGCCACAGGATGGTTGGCAACCGTTGTGCGTACTGATTCCTACGGGGGTGCTTCGGTCTCTGACGCTCACTGCTCGCAAGCCTTATAGCAGGTTTTCTGCACGCCTTCGGGACGCAGACGCAACGTGATCGCTCCGCACTGTGCCGTTGTCACCAGCTCGCATCCCGCCAACGCCTTCTGCAGGCGCGCGGTATTGCGCAGCCGAGTCCGAGAGCAACTGGCCACTGCCAATGCCGCACCAGTACAATCTATAAATTCGCCCAGCCCCTGCAATAGCGCCCCGTGATGCGGCAGCACGACAAC
>CAYNXW010000085.1:5102-9535 GCA_964401265.1 uncultured Pirellulales bacterium
CATCGGCCCCGCAAGAAGGCCGCTGCGTCCCCGCCAGCATCTGCTCAGGCCTTGCCCCTATGTCACCGCACAGAAGCACGTGTCCGTTGGCATTACCCACCCGCAGCACAATAGAACTATCGTTCGTGTCAAAGCCCCACTGCCCTTCGCACGCCGGCGGCCACAACACCTCAATGCCATAATCGCAGCCAACGCCCGTGGTCGGACAACGCAGAGAATCCCCTCGCTTGAGCACCTCCACGCCAACCCCTCGCTCCTTCAGCTCCCCCAGCAGCGCCTGCACGCACCACCCCTCGTCCGCAAGAAAAGCCTCGCACACGTACACCCGGCCCACCTCAAAACGCCTTGTCAGCTCGGCCACGCCGCTGTAGTGGTCGAGATTCGCATGCGAAATCACCAGAGCGTCGATCCGCCCAATCCCCTGACTGCGCAAGAACGGCCCTACGATCCGATCACCCACCCGCGCCACGCTGTCAGACCCCGCGTCGTAACACAACACCCTTCCGTCCGGCAGCTGAACCACGGCCGCACAGCCATGTCCTACCGCCAGCACGTCCAGCCTTAGCTCGCCCGCCTGGAAGTCCAACGAACGAAACGGCACCCACCACGCAAACACAATCAACCAGACCAGCACGCCGGCTGCCAGGCCCACCGACATATGCCCCCGCCGCCGCACCGACCAGGCCGCCAACGCCAAGAGCACATAAAACAGGGCCACAAGCCACAGCGGGGGCGAGGCCGTGTTGATCTGACTGCAGGGCAGCGATGCCAACGCGTTAATCAAACCGAGTGCCCCGTGACTGGTCCCGTGCAACGGCCCGTCAAGCCAGCCGGCAAAGACCGGCAAAGGCCCTACCAGCAGTAACTTGATCAAGCCGAGCCACATTACCCCGGCCACCACCGGCGCCAACAACACGGACGCCAATACGCCCCACACCGCAATGCGATTGAAATGGTACGCCACCAAGGGCATCGCCACCAACCACGCCACCACCGCCACGGCCAGCAGCCCTGTCAACGCCTTGCGCGTCCACCTCAGTGCGTAGCCAAACCACCCCGCAGACTCAGCGTCTAGCGGGGCCAGGCCCTCCAGGGGACCCGCCGGACGTAGCAAACGCCCACGCGCCACCGCCCCTGTGAAGATTACCAAAGCGGCCGTAACCACAAAGGACAACTGAAAGCCTGCATTAAACAAATCTAAAGGCCGCAGCAGCAGCAACACCACCGCTGCAAACGCGAGCGAGTTGACGCTGTCCGTCCGCCGCCGCGTCAACTGGCCTACGCAAAAAACCGCACATATGACGCCTGCCCGCAGCACCGGCGGCCGCGTCGGCACCACCAGTAGGAATAGCGCCAGCCCCGCCAGCGTGAGCCACGCCTGCCCCGCCCGCCGCAAGCACAGCAGCCTGCCGATAAACCACAACAAGCCCGCCAAAAGCCCCACGTGCAAGCCTGACACACTCAAAAAGTGCATCGTGCCCGTTCGCAAAAATGCCTCCCGGCTCGCCCCGTCCAGCTCGCCCCGCTGGCCCAACAGCAACGCCCCTAAAAATGCCTTGCTCGCCCGACTCGCCTGCCAGAAGCCCCTTCCAGCCGAGGCTCCCGGGCCATCCCCGCCGGCCAGACTCTTTGACGCAGCCTGCTGGAGGCGACTGCGCCAGCCCCACAATCGCGACCGCCAGCGCGTCTCACAGGCCCGTATCGTGATGCCGTCGGCGGCATTAACGTGAACCGTCGCCAAGGTCCCACTGGCCAGCCAGCGCCCACGCCCGTCGTATTGTCCCGGATTGGCTGGGCCGCGACGCAGACTGAGCAGCCCCTCGGCCTCCACTCGTGCGCCGGCGTCCAACTGTAGACAGGGCTCATCGATTACCAGCTGGACCCGCCCTGTCGCCGCACGCCAGCCCTGGTGGCACAAGACCTGCTCGCACGCCAACGTGCAAATCGTCGGCGTCGTTCTCTGGCGCGACCTGGCTAGGGGATCGTCGCTTACCACGGGAAAGTAAGGCTCCGTCACCACCACCCCCCGAACGCTAATCAGCCGTGACTGGGCCCCGCAGTAGTGCAGCACGTCGTTGTCACCAAAATAGTGCACCACCCCCTCGTAGCGCAGCACGCCCACACAGAAGAAACACACCGCCAGCGTAGCCGCCGCAGTCCATCCCAGTCGCCGGCCGCGGCGCGGCCCGAGGTAAACGGGGGAGATCCCCCTTAGAGCTCTCGCATTGCGCCCGATAACCTTGCCTGGCCAACTCGCGGCGCGACTGACAGTACGCGGAAAGGACAAAATCACCCCCGCAACCAGCAACGCGACCGCCAGCGTCACGCCTGCGGGCTGTGCCCCCAGAACACCCCAGCGCGCCGCCAAAATGCCCGCCACAACCGCGGTCACCACCCAGAGCAGGGCCGTCCCCGGAGGATAGCCCACAGCCTCTTGCTCACCTGCACCCATACTCCTGCCGCCGTTACCCCGCTGCAGCCGTCTGCCAGTCTATCCCACGCTACCTCAAGAAGTTACAGCGGCCAGTTTGGTCTGGCGCTGCTTCGAGCATGCCGCTAAACGGTGCGGTCCACCGCCTCGGCCACCCGGCGCAGCTTGGCCATCATGGCCTTGAACTGGCCCAGATCCAGCTGCTGTGCCGCATCGGTCAATGCGTGTTCCGGATCCGGGTGCGCCTCCACCAGGAGCCCGTCGGCACCACCGGCGACGGCGGCCAGACACATGGGCTCGACCATATAGGCGTGGCCCGTGCCATGGGTCGGGTCCACGAGGATGGGCAAATGACTCACGCGTTTGATGGCCGGCACCAGCGACAACGCCAGGGTGTTGCGGCAGTAATCCTCGAAGGTCCTGATGCCGCGTTCGCACAATATCACGTTGGGATTGCCCGCGTTAATGATGTACTCGGCCGCGAGCAGAAATTCCTCCAGCGTCGCGCTCATGCCCCGCTTGAGGAGCACGGGTTTTGGCTGCTCGCCCAGGGCGCGAAGCAGCATGAAGTTCTGCATGTTGCGTGCCCCCACCTGGAGCACGTCCGCATACTGGGCGACCAGCTCGACGTGCGGGACTGTGACCACCTCTGTCACCACTGCCAGGCCGGTTTGCTCTCGCGCTTCGGCGAGGTATTTTAGCCCTTTTTCGGCCAACCCCTGGAAGCTGTAGGGACTGGTACGAGGTTTGAAGGCCCCGCCGCGCAATCCGACGCCGCCGGCCTCCTTGACCGCTTGGGCCACCCTCAAGAGGCCGTCGCGATTCTCTACGCTGCAAGGCCCGGCGATCACCGCCAGCTGCGCCCCGCCCACCGTGACGTCGCCGGGTGTTATTTTTATTTGTGTCGGCTCCTGTTTGACCTCTCTACTGGCCACCTTGTAGGGCGCCAGAATGGGCACGATCTTTTCCACACCCGGCAGATTTTCGATGGCACTCTTATCGACCCCCCGCTTGTCCCCCACTGCTGCGACCACCGTTCGGTTGGTCCCGTGAATCAGGTGGCTCTTAAGGCCCATCTCCTCCACCAGAGCCACCACATGGTCCAACTGTTTCTGCGTACTGTTTGGCGACATCACGACAATCACGACTGCACTTTCCTTTCACTGCCCAAGTTCGTAGGCCTTGCCACCGCGCTTGGCCTCATAGTAAACGCGATCAAACGA
Source organism: uncultured Pirellulales bacterium (assembly GCA_964401265.1). Classification (GTDB taxonomy): domain Bacteria; phylum Planctomycetota; class Phycisphaerae; order Sedimentisphaerales; family SM23-30; genus CAYNXW01. The sequence goes on from CAYNXW010000085.1 coordinate 8,757, forward strand.
CTTAGAATGGATTGCTCGGCATCATTTCCCACGATTTTACCGAAGCAAAGGTTGCCGATCCGCCTTGCGTCTCAAGGATAATTTCAACACTGTCCTTTCGTGTCGGAAAGACCCGACGGGCTATCGCTTGGCGTTGATTCGCATAAATCTCAACAACAGATTTATCAATAAGAACTCTTAACGTCAACTGTTCGTCTTTTTTTAGTTCAAAAGGAGCTTGTTCCAGCGCGAGACTGCGTTGTCCCTTGGCTCCGCTCTTACGTGCATCCATACACAGCTTTTTCTCGTCAACATCGTAGTAAATCCGTGTGGTTTCTTCGCCATCGGGAGAGGTGAGGATGCTTAGCCCCACTTGTTTGGCAGAGAAATCTGGAGCCACCGTGATTTCCAGGTCGCAACTTCGCGGCGCAACCACATCGAGCGTTCTCGTGTCGCCCGAGGCCAACGAAATGTCACTCCAGGATTGATCGTTATATCGTAGACTCTTAAGTTCCTCGACCGGGGCCATACGCAGGGTATTGTCCTGGCCCAGCCACAAGTTTCGTGGCAGAGACAAGCAGAAGTCCCAACCGTTGCCGCCCACTTTGAACATTTTCGGCTCACGACTGAGAATCCACGCCCACATAATTTGACGCCCATTGGGGCCGAGAAGGGCTTCCGGCGCGAAATAACTGATGTCGACCCAACTCATACGGCCATGCGTTTCCGGAATGAATTTGTCGTTGTCCTTATCGTATGTTCCAATGTAGTACTGCGTGCCGCGATTGTGACTGATGAAG
>CAYNXW010000086.1:0-9414 GCA_964401265.1 uncultured Pirellulales bacterium
ATCTTTCGGTTGTGTTTATTTCAAGGGAAGGAGCGGACAATGAATAATTACGCAGGACTGTCCCCAGAGGAGTTTTGTAAAAAATTTGATGCCTGCCCCGAGGGCTTGGAGTGGGCACTGACTACAGGATGCAAAACCATGGCTGATTTGTGGATCAGGGACGATCTGCAACCAGATTGGCGCATCTGGATCGCTACGCGGCCCGATGTGATGGACAAAAAGACAGCGCGACTGTTTGCGTGTTGGTGTGCGCGGCAGGTGTGGCACCTGCTAACCGATGAGCGGAGCAAACACGCGGTAGAGGTTGCCGAACGCTACGCCCATGGTGACGCTACTGACGAGGAGTTGGCCGAGGCCAGAGCTGCGGCCAGAGCTGCGGCCAGCGAGGCGGCCTGGGCTGCGGCTTGGAATGAGGCCAGCGAGGCGGCCAGAGCTTCGGTTTGGGGAGAGGCTAGGCCTGCGGCCTTTGGGGCGGCCAGAGCTGCGGCCAGGGCTGCGGACCGGGAGGAGGCTAGGCCTGCGCAAGCTGATTGGCTCATTAAAAATTTTGACTTTGCGGGAGAAAGGAACGGACAATGAAAAACCGCTACAACATCTGCCTGGACCAGGACCTCCATCATGACCTGGAGGAACTGGCTAAAAGCAGAGAGACCAGTATAAGCGAGATTGTCAACACGGCCTGCCAGGCGTATCTGGCGCGGCCGGAGATGTCGAGGATCCGCAGCCTGCTGCTGCAGATGCTGCAGGCGGATGACAGGAGGAATTAGCATGCAACATACAGGGATGCGAGAAGGGGAAATATTTGTGGGCAACCATCCTACAAATGAATGGCCTGTTCATTGTCTGCGCGGGCTGAAAACGGCGCGCCTTGGCGAACAGGCACTTGATATCCACGGAAACAAAATTGACCGGGATTATATGCGCCCGTTATTTGTTGCGCGCAATGAGGCGGCAGAGTATAGCCGTATAATGATGGGCCGTTTCAGCGCGATCATGCGCGGATACAATACGCAGGAGGAATTAGCATGTTGAAAATACCTGGGTATAAATACTGCCCGGCCTGTGACACGGTGCTGATCCAGGACCGCCGGGCGTTGTGCACGGATTGCCAGCGCAGATACGAGGCCAGGAAAGCGGCGCTGGAGCGGGCACGGGAGGCGAAGAAGGAGAAGGGGGCGTGAGCAAGTTGGCTGTTGCGGCGCTCTTCGTGGATGCTGGCGGCTGCTACTACGGGGTTGACGGTGGAGGTAGCTGATTTTCTGGTGCCGGTGGGATCGCAATGCGAGATTGTGACGCGTTCGGGTCGTACGGTGGCGGGGGAGGTTATCGGTTTTCGGCAGAACGTGTCGATCGTGATGCCGTTGGGGGAGATGACGGGGATAGGTCGGGGCGATCGGGTGGCGTCACGTCAGAGTCAGGCGCGGGTGCCGGTAGGTGGAGAGATGTTGGGTCGAGTGGTTAACGCCAGTGGGGAGGCGATTGACGGGGCGGGCCCTTTGCTTTGCCATGTGTGTGAGGTGGTGGGTCGGTCGGCGCCGGGGGCGTTGGAGCGTAGTCGAATCAGCGAGCCGATAGGGACGGGTATTCGAGCGATCGATGGGTTGTTGACGTGTGGGCGTGGGCAGCGGATGGGTATATTCAGTGGGCCTGGGGTGGGCAAGAGTGTTCTGTTGGGTATGATCGCGCGGCACACGTCGGCGGATGTGACGGTCATTGCGCTGGTGGGTGAGCGTGGGCGAGAGGTGCGGGAGTTTCTGGAGAAGGATCTGGGTCCGGAGGGTTTGCGGCGTTCGGTGGTGGTGGTCAGTACTTCGGACGAGCCGGCTCCGGTGCGGGTGCGTGCGGGTTTTACGGCGACGACGATTGCGGAGTATTTTCGTGATCAGGGGCTGGACGTTTTGTTGTTGATGGATTCGGTGACGCGTGTTGCGTTGGCTCAGCGGCAGATCGGGTTGGCGGCGGGCGAGCCGCCGGCGACGAAGGGTTTTACGCCGAGCGTGTTTGGTTTGTTGCCGCAGTTGGTGGAGCGTAGTGGCAAGGCGGAGCGTGGGAGCATTACGGGTTTTTACACGGTGCTGGTTGAGGGAGACGATCTGACCGAGCCGGTGTCGGATACGATGCGGGGTTTATTGGACGGGCATCTGGCGTTGAGTCGGGACCTGGCTAATCGCGGTCACTACCCGGCGATTGACGTGTTGGAAAGCATCAGCCGGGTGATGCCTGATGTGGTGGAGGCGGACCATCGTTTGATGGCGCGTGATATAGGACGTTTGGTAGCTATTTATCGCGATGTTGAGGATTTGGTCAACATTGGGGCGTATGCGGCCGGTTCGCAGGCGGAGGTGGATCTGGCGGTTCAGGCCCAAGGTCAGGTCAACGCGTTTTTGCAGCAGGAGATGGACGAGCATGTGACGTTTGATCAGGCCAGGCAGCAGTTGCGTGAGGTGTTTGAGTCGTTGCGTGCGATGGCGTCGGGGCAGGGGGGCCAACCCGGTGCGTCGAAGGCTGCGGCGGTTCGGTCGGGGGGAGATCAGCATCGCTCAGGGCTGGGTATGGAACGCATGATGGCGGGTCTGTGAGGCAGTAGTGAAGCAGTTTAAATTCAGGTTGGCGTCTTTGCTGCGGTTGCGGCGGCAGGAAGAGGACGAGAAGAAGCGTGTGGTGTCGGATTTGCTATCGAGGATGCACGCGCAGCAGCAGGAGGCGGTGGTGTTGGGAGAGGCGTTGCAGGCTGAAGCGCAGGTGCTTCGGGATCAGCAGGAGAGTGGCAGGGTGGATATGGATTGGTTGAGTCAATATTACCGTTATGTGTTGGCGACGCGTGAAGCGATACGTGAGCGTATTGGTGAGGTGGTGAGTCTGCAGCAGCGTCTGGTGGGGGCTCGGGGCGAGTTGGCTCAGGCGGCCCGGGGTCGTAAGACGCTGGAGAAGCTGGAAGAGAAACAGCGAGAGCGTTATGACCGGCGTCTGTCGCGTTTGGAGCGTAACGAGCAGGATGAGATCGCCAGTCAGTTGTATTTTCGGCCGGTAGAGTCGGGTGTTGTGTTACGAGCGGGTTGTGGTGAGGCGTGATGTTGAAGATTGTGGCCATGGTGTTGTCGGTAATGAGCCTGGCGGTGCTGGGGCTGGTGGGTTACGCGCTGGCGAGCGGTCGTCTGGATGGTCAGGCACGTGGGCAGTACCTGGCGACGTGGCGTGGCGAGCATTTGGTGGCGCCGGCCGCGACGGAGGAGGTAGTGGAGGCGGAGGAAGGTCCTTCGCAGGCGAGCGAGCGTATCGCGAGGCTGGAGCGTCATCGCGAGGTGTTGTCGCGTGAGCAGCAGCGAGACTTGGAGGCTTTGCGGGGGATGCAGACGACGCTGCGGGCCTCGCAGGCGAAGCTGGCGTCTGACGAGCGACAATTGGCGGCGGATCGTGAAGCTTTTGAGTCGCAACTGGCGGCGTACAACGAGCGGGCCCAAGAGGCAGGTTTTCAGAAGGCTTTGGAGACGTATTCGATGATGAAGCCGAAGCTGGTGCGTGATGATTTTATGAAGCTGAGCGACACAGAGGTGGTGCGGTACGTTCAGGCGATGCGAGCGGAGACGTCGAAGAAGATATTTGAGACGTTCAAGACGGTGGAGCAGCAGGACAAACGTTTGCGAGTGCTGGGGTTGTTGAAGCAGGGCGAAGCGATTGATTTGAGCGGTAACTAGCCCTAGACATTACGAGGGAATCAGGTGTTAGACGTCAAAAGCATACGCAACGAAGGGGTGAGTTGGCAGCCTTGTGCCTCGCCGGAGAGTGGGGATGTCGGCGTTTTTGCGTCGCTGTTGGAGCAGGTGTACAGCGGGCACGATGTGCAGGCAGCTGATCGTCGTAATGATGAGCAACGGATCAGGCCGGTGCAAGAGGAGCGTCGCGGCGGCGATGAGTCAGCCGTGCTGGAGCGGGATGTAGAAGCGGATGTGGAGCCTGGGGTGAGTGAAGAGAGGTCTGAGGCGTCTGAGCGAGCGGGGGCTTCGGCGGCGGTGTCGTCGAATGCGTCGCCGGCGGCTGAAGAAGTCAGTGCCGAGGTGGTGGCTGAAGCTGGGGGTAAGGACGGGCAGGTCCAGCCGGGGCAGGTCCAGCGGGTGGCGGTTGGGGAGGCGGGGCAAGGGTCTTGCCCGGCGTCGGCTATGGGTGCGGTGGCGAGGGAGGTGGCTGGTGTGGGTGTTGCGCAGGCACCGCTGCCGGGCCAGGGGGCGGGTGCAGAGGAGTTGGTTCCAGCGGGCTCGGTGGCTCAGGAGTCATCGGCGAATTCGGTGGGGTCGGCCTCGGCTGAGCCGTTGGCGTTTGCCGGCGAACCGGTGCAACCGAGCCGGGGGGACGGGGCGGCGGCGGTGTCTGCCGGTGGGGCGGCCTCGACGTTGGAAGCGGGGTTGGGCCAGAGCGAGCGTGACGAGACGGCAGGGGTGGGCAAAGATGAACCGGGTCAGGAACAGACTTCGGTGAGTAGCTCGTCGGCCAAGGTGGAGCTGGCGCGGGCGGTCAGTGGAGTGAGCGAGCGTGGGCAGGATCAGCCGGACGAGCAGAGCGCCCATGGCGGTCCGGGTAAGGAGGCGCCACAGTTGGCCATGCCGGAAGAGGTCGCGACGACGGTAGCGCTTGAGCCTTCTCGAAGCGCGGTGTCAGCGCCGGTGGATACGGGAGTTGGTGAAGGGGCGGATGGGGGCAAGCAGGTTCGGCAGGCGTCGGCGCCGGTGGTGCAGTCGGCGGGGCCGGTCTCGCTGGATACCGCCAGTGATGTGCCGTTGTCGTCTCGGGTAGAGCAGGGGGCCGATGGGGATGCGGCGTTGGTGCGTGAGAATGTGGAGCAGGCGGTCAAGGCGGTGCGGGCGGCGGTGGGGCGACAGAGTTCGCGTGTGCAGATTCGGCTGGATCCGCCGGAGCTGGGTTACTTGCGAATCGAGTTGAAACAGGATTCTGGTGGTCTTCGTTTGCAGTTGCAGGCCACGACGGTGCGGGCACAACAGTTGCTGGAACAGGGTCGGCAGGACCTTCAGGCGGTGTTGAAGCTGCAGGGTGTGCCGGCTCGTCAGATTGAGGTGCAGTTGCGGCTGGACTTGCGTAACGACCAATCTTCCGATCAGGGTCAGGAGTGGAGCCAGGGTCGGCAGGGTCGCGGTTCGATGGATTCGCATGGGCAGAACGGTCAACAGGGGCCGGGCGAACCTTATGAGCAGTGGAAAGAGAGTGAAGGGCAGGCGGGCGGTTGGGCGGATGGTGAGGGGCCGTTGCCGGAGCCGGTGGGGGTTGGGTCGGGTGCGGTTGAAGCCGAGCGGGCCGGGGTGGGAACGAATGAGCGAGAGTGGCAGGCGTTGGAGTTCGGCGGGCTTGACGTGCAGGGATAACAGGCGGCGCAAGGAGGCGTCACGCGGTGAAGAGCGAAGCGAACAACGGAGTTGTTGACAAGTTTGTCCTGGGGAAAGGAGCGTGTGCGTGAGCACGGTAGACGCGTTACAAGGTACGACGGCGGCTTCGGCGACGGAGGCAGGCCAGCAAAGTCGGGCATTTGATACGGAAGATTTTCTGAAGATCATGCTGACGGAGCTGACGAATCAGGACCCGTTCGAGCCGGTAAGTAATCAGGATCTGCTTAATCAGATGTCGACGATTCAGCAGCTGCAATCGTCGGAAAAGACCACGGCGGCGTTTGAGGGCATTACGGATCAGTTCGGTGCTTTCATGGGGCAGATGGATCAGTTTTTGAACCGTGAGCAGATGTCGTCGGCGGCGCAGATGGTTGGCCAGATGGTGACGGCGACGAACGAGTCCGGTGAGACGGTGATGGGTAAGGTGGCGGGGATTCGGCTTAACGGGGCTGATGTGCTGCTCGAGTTGGACACGGGCGAATCGGTGCCTATGGAGAACATTACGTGGCTGGGCGGGGCGGACAGTTCGGAGCTGGTGGGGTCGCTGGTGGTGGGGCCTGCCGGGGAGGACGGGGCGCTGACGGTGGGGGTGGTGACGTCGATGGAAGTCAGCGGGGACGAGGTGTTGCTGCATCTGACCAGTGGCGAGACGGTGAATCTGAGCAGTTCGACGGTGATTACGCCCGATACGGTGCACTATCTGCTCGGTCGGTTCGTCGAGGGTGGCGACAATGTGGCCGGTTTTGTGGAGAGTTACCGCATCGAGGGTGGGGGCGTCGAGGGGATTACATTGCAGTTGGACACGGGTGACGAGCTGGCGTTGACGAGTATAACAAACATCCTGAGCAATCTGGGTTAATACGATAGGGAGACATACGCGATGGGTTTGACATCATCACTATTTTCCGGCTTGTCCGGGATGAAGACCAATGAGTTTGCGATGGACGTGATCGGCCACAACATTGCGAACGTCAACACGCACGGTTTTAAATCGTCACGTGCGACGTTTCAGTCGCAGTTTTATAACACGTTCAGTTTTGGTTCGGCGCCTGAAGGTGCGATCGGCGGCACCAACCCGATGCAGATCGGCACGGGCACGGGTGTCGGGGCGGTGACGCGCAACTTTGCCGGGGGCGCTCCTGAGGCGACGGGACTCAAGACGGACCTGGCCATCGAGGGGCAGGGGCTTTTTGTCGTTGCCAAGCCCGACGGCTCGGAGGCGTACACCCGTGATGGGGCGTTTCAGTTCAACGCGGAGAATTACCTGGTGACGGCGGACGGCTACTTTTTGCAGGGCTACGGCGTCGACAGCAGCTTTGGGATTCTGGAAGGGACGCTGACGGATCTTCGGGTGCCGATTGGGGAGATCACTACCGCGACGGCCACGACCAGCGCGGTCTTCAGCGGCGATCTGGACGCCGAGGGGTATTCGGGCAACGAGCAAGTGGCGCTGGGCAATTCGGTCAGGCCGATCCTGTGGAGTCAACACTTTACCGACGGCGGCGGTGCCGACGCGACCTCCGCCACGCTGCTGACTGAGTTGGACAACGGCACGGGTACTGTGGCGGTAGCGGGCAATGTTATCACGCTGGAAGCAGCGGCCAAGGGGGGCCAAACCCTGCCGGAAGAGACTTTTACGGTGACGGCCACCTCGACACTGGGCGATTTTGTGGCCTGGCTTGAGGATGTGCTCGGTATCAACACGCGCACGCACACCACGGGCCTGCCCGACTACACGGCGGACGGTGTGCCCGATCCCGGCGTGCTCATCAACCCTACCGACGACCCGAATCCCGGTTACGTTCGGATTGTGGGGAACATGGGCGACCTGAACGATCTTGAAATGGGGAGCACGGCCATACGCGTTACGCAGGGGACGGCCGCCAGCGTTGGTACAGGAGGGAGCCAACCCTTTACGTTTGAGGCATTGAGCAGTTTCGAGCGTGCTGCGGTGGGCAGTGTGCGTACGTCGTTTACGGCCTACGACTCACTCGGTGTGCCTTTGGAGGTGGAGCTGACCCTGGTGATGGAGGACAAGAGCGATACGGGCATTACCTGGCGGTATTTCGCTGAGAGCACGGACGATTCTGATGCCGACCGTGTTCTGAGCAGCGGGACCTTTTCGTTTGATATTACGGGCCAGTACACGGCGGGCAACGACCTGGTCATCAGCCTGGATCGCGCCGAGACGGGCGCTGCCAGTCCTCAGAGTATCACGCTGGACTTTTCCAACATGGACGGCTACGCGATGAACAGCATTATGTCGCTGCTGAGCCAGGATGGTTTCATGGCGGGGACGCTGCAGGATTTTTCGGTCGGCTCTGACGGCATCGTAGTGGGTTCTTTCGATAACGGTCTGACGCGTCAGCTGGGCCAGGTGGTGCTCGCGACGTTCCGCAACTACGAGGGGCTTATTGGTCAGAGCGACAACTTATACGTCAGCGGGCCCAACTCGGGTTCTGCCATCATCAAGCAGCCTTACGACCTGGGCGCTGGTACGATTGCGTCGGCCTCGCTGGAACTGAGCAACGTTGACTTGAGCAGGGAGTTCATCAATCTGATTATCAACAGCACGGGTTTTTCGGCCTCGTCCAAGGTGATTCAGACGTGCAATGATTTGTTGGACAATCTGATTATGATGACACGTTAGGTGAGGGGGTTGGCACAACAAGTAAATAATGCATAAGGGCGTGGCGGCAGGGTGTGGAAGGTGCTTGTCAGGGCCATGTGCAGCAAGGCGCGTCCCCGGGGCGTGTTGACAGGTTTCCCGGGCCTCGCGACAGGGTGTTTATTCTGCTGTCGCGGGGCCGACTTTAAACTCTACGATCGAGGCGAACATGATCGCGGTTACGCGACTGAACGGGCAGCGTTTTGTACTCAACGCGGAGCAGATTCGCTACATCGAATCCACGCCCGATACGATGATCACGCTGATGAACGGTGACAAGATCATGGTGCGGGAGGCCCTTGAAGACGTCGTGGAACGGGCGGTGGCGTATCAAAGGCAGATTCGGGTGTTCGGCCAATGAGGTTGTCGGCGGGCCGGGCGTGTGAGCCGATACGATCGAAACCTATGTAAGTAGCCAAAGAGAAGGCAGCGGCGATGGATTTAGCAACGATAATTGGAATGTTTCTGGGCATTGGTCTGGTGGGCTATGCGATGATTTCCGGCGGCGGGGTGGAAGCGTTCGTCAGTCCCAGTTCGCTGATGATCGTTATCGGCGGCGCGATTGCGTCGGTCATGACGAGCACGTCGCTGGCGAATTTTCTCAAAGGCGGCAAGATATTCAGCAAGGCCATCCTGCACAAGGAGCAGTCCACGCAGAAGCTCATTGATGACCTGGTGGGTTACGCCGAAATCGCCCGCCGTGACGGTATTCTCTCGCTGGAAAACGCCACCAAGGATGCTGAGGACCCGTTCATCATCAAGGGTATTCAGATGGCCGTCGACGGGACCGATCCCGACCTCATCGAGCAGATCATGGACAACGAGCTGGAGGCCATTGCCGAGCGACACCAGGTGGGCAAGTCGATTTTTGACGCGATTGGGCGTTATGCTCCGGCTTATGGCATGATCGGCACGCTTGTGGGACTGGTGCTGATGTTGCGCAGCATGGACGACCCTTCGACCTTGGGCCCGAGCATGGCCTTGGCGTTGATTACGACGCTCTACGGCTCGATGTTTGCCAACATGTTTGCTCTGCCCATAGCTGACAAGCTCGGTAATCGCAATGAAGAGGAGTTGCTGCTCAAAAGCATCATCATCAAGGGCGTCATGAGTATTCAGTCGGGCGACAACCCGCGGATCGTCGAGCAGAAGCTCAAGACGTTCCTGCCGCCCAGCTTGCGTGGCGACGAGGATGAAGACCAGGACCAGGCAGTATGAAAAAGAAAAAGAAAGAAGAAGGCGGCGGCGCACCCGAATGGATGGTCACCTTCGGTGACATGATGAGTCTGCTGCTGTGTTTCTTTGTGATTATCGTTTCCATGAGCGAAGTTAAGGAAGACGAAAAGTACCAAA
>CAYNXW010000087.1:0-9282 GCA_964401265.1 uncultured Pirellulales bacterium
AGGACACAGGGTTTTCATCCCTGCAACACGGGTTCGAATCCCGTCGGGGTCAGTTGTAACCCCTTGCTCAGCAAGGGGTTATTTTTATGCGCCCCCTCCCGCGAACCTCCTTGCCGTACCAGGCCGCCCGCTGTCCGGCCCTTGCCAATACCCACCCGAGCAGCCTATACTGCCTCTATACCACTTATTTGGTAAGGAGTGACACCATGCGCATCGCCGTTATTGGCTCGGGCGCCCTCGGCGGCTTCTACGGCGCCAAGCTGGCCCACGCTGGCTACGACGTCCATTTCCTCATGCGCCGAGATTACCAAGCCGTGTGCCAACAAGGACTTACGGTCAAAAGCTACCAGGGCGACTTCCACCTCGACCACGTCAACTGCTACCAGAACGTCGCCGACATCGGTCCCGCCGACCTCATTTTTATCGGACTAAAAACCACCGCCAACCACCTCTTCGCCGACTTGGTTAGCCCACTCGTCAAGCCCAACTCTCTCGCCCTGCTCGCCCAGAACGGCCTGGGCGGCGAAGGAAAACTCGCGCAACTCATTGGCCCACAACACGTTGGCGGCGCCCTTGCCTTCCTCTGCTCCAACCGCCTCCAACCGGGCCTCATCCACCACCTCGATTACGGCTACCTCCGCATCGGCAACTTCCAAAGCCCTCCCGACGACCGGCTCCTTGCCGTCAACGACATCATGAACCACAGCGGCATCGACTGCCAGGTCGTCGACAACCTCGCCCTGGCTCGATGGAAAAAACTCGTCTGGAACATACCCTTTAACGGCCTGTCCGCCCTGCTCGACAAGCAAGTCAACCAGATCATGGCGGATCCTGACCTCCACGCCCGTGCCGACCGGCTCATGCACGAGGTCCAAGCCGCCGCGGCCGGGCAGGGGCTGGTCATTGGCGACGATTTCCTCGCCACCATGATGGACTACTCCGCCAAGATGCAGCCTTACTACACCTCCATGCACCTCGACCGCCGCGGGGGTCGGCCGCTGGAGACGGACGCTATCGTTGGGGAGCCCTTACGGCAAGGGCAGGCCAAGGGCGTCGATCTGCCGGAAATGGAAGCACTCTACCGGGGCCTGCTCGCCGTGGAACACGCATGAAGCAAGACGCCAGCCAAAGACTGCTTGACCAGGTGGCCGACCAGATTGATCGGCATAATATGGTTGCTGCCGGTGACCGGGTCCTTGTGGCCCTGTCGGGCGGGCCGGACAGCATGGCGTTGGTTCACGGTCTGCTCCAGCTTTGCCGCAGTGGCCGGCTTGGGCAATGCACCGTTTGTCTGGCCCATCTCAACCATTGTCTGCGCGGCGAGGAGAGCGACGAGGACGAAACGTTCGTTCGTGATTACGCCGGGCAATTGAAGCTGCCGTTGACGGTTGAACGGATCGACGTAGGGCAGGCGGTTCGGGATGGTGGCGGGTCTATCGAAACAGAAGCACGGCGCCAGCGTTACGGTTTTCTTGAACGGGCGGCGCGGCAAAACGGGTGTCAGAAGATCGCTTTTGGACACCATGCCGACGACAACGTCGAGACCATTCTCCATCGGCTGCTGCGTGGTACGGGTCTTAAGGGGCTGGCTGGTATTCCTGCTGTTCGGTCGCTTGGTGATCTTCAGATCGTCCGTCCGCTGCTGCAGAGCAGCCGGGAGGACATTATGGCCTTTCTTAGAGACAACAAGGTGCCCTACCGGCACGACGCATCGAACGACGCCGCCGTACACACGCGTAATCGTCTGCGTCACGAGCTGCTGCCGTTGTTGCGTGAGCAGTACAACCCGCGAATCGATCAGGCGCTGCTGCGTTTGGCTCATATCGCAGGGTTGTATGGCGGCTTGGTATCTGAAGACAGCGCTGCTATGCTGGAGGCTATCGTGCTGGAACACACGGGGGAGAGGCTTGGGCTTTGTGTGGAGAGCTTTAACAAGCTGCATCGGGTGGCGCGGGCTGATATTGTGCATCATGCTCTGGCGTCGCTGGGTGTGGGGTTGGGGGGGATCGGTTTTGAACAGATTACGCGTATTCTCGATATGGCTGATGGTGCGGCCGACCAGGTCACCCAGCTGCCTGGCTCTGTTACGGTGCGTCGAGAGCGTGAGAGGCTTGTCTTTGAGCGCAAGAAAGATACAGGAGGGGTTGTGGATGTTCGGGCTGCTGTTGGTCCTACGACGCTGGTGATTCCGGGGGTTACGGTTCTGCCGGCCGGACTGCTGCTGGCGAGAGCAGGGGAGTGTCAGCCGGTCAGGAGCATCAGGGTCGAAGCCGTGGCGTGGGCGGAGAGTCCGCTGGATATTCTTAAGACCGACAAAAGGTCCGCATGGGCTAAAGCCCATCCTACGGAAGTCGATCGTGATAAGGCGGCGACGCAGGAATGTCTCGACGCTGATTGTGTTGAGGGGCCGCTGGTGGTTCGTACGTGGGAGCCTGGCGATCGGTTTTGGCCTCTGGGTGCTGGGGGCAGTAAGACACTGGGGGATTTCTTTACGGATTGCCACGTTCCGCCAGGGCTACGACGCTGTGTGCCGCTGCTGTGCGACGGGCGGGGTATCGTCTGGGTGGTTGGTCTGCGCATGGCTGAGAGGGTGAAGATTACAGGTGCTACGTGCAATGTCTATCGGGTTAGCGCAGAATAGAATGGGCGTGGGTAACAAGCGGTTTGCATGGGTTGGTGGCCATCCTGCGTAATTTTGTATGGTCTGCGGTAGTTTGTCATGACATGTGATATAGGGTATTCGCTTTGCTCGTGTTGGTTCAAAGCAGCATGGGTAACAAGTTACCCATCCTACGAGTGTAGGTTGTGGGTGCATAATATCTGTGTCAATGATGAGGTGAGGGGGGGTGTCTCGCCCCTTCAGGGGTAAGGAAGGTTTGTGTGGTTGATGACCCAGGGCGTTGCCGTGGGCTGTTACATGTCGGCCCGTTTGGGCTAAGGTTTGGGGGTTCAATGTGTCAAATGTAGGAGAGGACGCTGAAGCGTGAGCTGTTACGGAAGCGGGGGGGAGAGGAATCCCCCGATTTTACATCGGGGGCTGGGGGATGTGGGCACAGGGGGTCGGGTGGTTGAGATGATATTATTGTTTACTGGCTGGTGATGCCGGTGCCGAAGAATTTGGGGGGGTGATCAAGGGTGTAGACTTCGGTGGCGTTTTGGACGGCGTTGCGGATGTGTTTGGGGGGGTTGAAGAGGCCGGCGAGGGTGCGGCCGTCGAAAATGCGGAAGTTGTTGTTGGTCTGCTCTTTCAGGAGGGTGTCGACGGCGGCGGTATCGACGTGGGGGTCGATGGGGCTGGGGCCGGCGAGGACGTAGCCCCAGGGGGTGCCGTAGGAGGCGGTGTAGGAGCAGTAGTGGGCGATGTGCGGGAAGACGTTGCGGACGGTGCTGGCGAGTCGGCCATGGGCTTCAACTTGGGGGGGTGAGACGGGGCCGGCCTGGACGACGAAATAGCCTTCGGGTTTGAGGGCACGGCGGCACTTTTGGAAATATTCTTTGGTGAAGAGTTTGAAGGAGGGGCCTTCTTCGATGGGGTCGGAGAGGTCGGAGATGATGATGTCCCACTCGTTTTGGGCGTTGTCGAGGTAGTCGAGGGCGTCGCCGATGATGAGTTCGGTTCGTTTGTCGTCGAAGGCGCCCTGGTGCATGGCCTGGAGGTGTTGCTTGCAGGCGTCGACGACCTGGCGGTCGATGTCGACCATGACGACGCGGCGGACGGAGTTCCATTTGAGGGCTTCGCGGACGGTGGCTCCTTCGCCGCCGCCGAGTACGAGGACGTTTTGGGGTTTGCCGTGACAGACGCAGGCGGGGTGGACGAGAGGTTCGTGGTAGAGGAACTCGTCGCCGGTGCAGGACTGCCATTTGCCGTCGAGTACGAGGGCGCGGCCGTAGTCGCCGCTATCGACGATGGCCATTTCCTGGAAGGCGGTTCGCTGCCAGGTGAGGACGTTGACGATGCCGTGGTGGTAGACGTCGTGGGGGGATACGTATTCGGTGACCCAGAGGTCGGCGTTTAGTTTTGCGCCGGGCATAAATTTCTCTCCTCAAGGGTGTTGATCTGGTTGGCTTGTTTACCCAACTGTCCGTTGCCGCGGGGTAGCACCAGTAGCTGATGACGCTGGGCGCCGAGTTGCTCTGCCAGGAAGTCGCAGGCGGCGTGGGGGTCGGAGGTGGTGCCACAAGTGAAGGCGTCGACGGCTGCGTAGCCGTGTTCGGGCCAGGTGTGTATGGAAATGTGTGATTCAGCGAGCAGGGCGACGGCTGTGACGCCCTGAGGCTCGAAGTGATGGCTGGACAGATTGAGAAGGGTCGACATGCTCTTGGCGGCAGCCTGAGAGACGGCCTGGCGCACGAAGTTTTCGTCGTTTAGTCGGCCAGGTGGACAACCGTACAATTCGAGTATGCAATGGATACCAGCGGGATTCTGCTCCAATTGACCACCTCCCTTCTGCTATGGGTCAAGGGTACTAAACCGGCTCTAACCGGTACAACCAGTTCACAGGACACCTCAGTGGCGGAACTTGCCGCCTAATTGTCTCTCCGGTTGGTTCATCCGGGGCTGACGCCTGCAGGATGAATGCCCCGGTATAATTCGAGGAACGCAGCAGTATATGATGGGGTTTTGGCTTAGTCAATCTGCTTTCGGGGGACATTTTTTTGTTTTTTTTGGGGGTGTGTCTGGTTCGGAAAGCGGCTGATCAGTGGGTTAGAGGTCCTGGGGCTGTGGGTTGGAGGCATGTTCAGCGAGTGCGGTCAAAGACATCGTCAGCGATCTCTTCGAGCAGTCTGGCCAGGCGACGTTGGTACTGGGCGAAGAACTCGGGGGAGGCCTCGTAGAGGAGGTGTCGGTGTGCGAATCGGCCTGCTGCGTCGCGTTGGCCCAGCGGGGCGAGGCAAAAATGTCGAAACAGCGGCTGGCAGGGTGTGGGCTGTTGCTTTGAGGTGGCTTGATACTGGAGGAGGCTTTGCCGGGCCAGTGGTGATCCGTGCTGGGCCAGTCGGCGGGCGTGGCTGAGGGTTGCCTGCCACCATTGGCTAAAGCGGAGGGGTTCGATTTGCCAGAGGGTTTCGGCGAAGAGTTGCCACAGCGCCTGCGAGATTTTGAAATGGACGCGTCCGGCGGTGGCCTTGCCGATGACGCGTCGAGTCGTGCGTGAGAGGCAGTCGCCGCCGTGGCAGGAGAGCATCACTTGCGAGTCGCAGGCGATACGACCGAGCTTTGCGAGCCGCTGTTCGAGTCCTGCCAGTCCTGCGGGACATCGGTAGTCGACGCCGGGCTCGATGCCGAGGTGGGGCCCGATGTGTGTGAGCCCAATGCGGCGTCTCTGGGCTTCGAGCAGTAGAAACATGAGCTCGACGTCCTGGGTGACGCACTTCCATGGCTGCACGTTTGGCGGGGTGTCGTTCATGCTCATTTCGAGGTCATACTGGATGGTTCCGCGTAACGATTCCAGGTGGCGTACCAATCGCTCCAGGGCGTCCAGCGCGGGGAAATACTTTCCCACCAGTCGGCCTACGGTTTCGTCGGTGGCGGGGTAGAGGCAGCTTCCGAGGCGTTGGCGTGTGGTGTGGTAGGACAGGATTTCACGTCGATCTGTTGGGTCTGGAATGTATTTGGCCAGATAGGTTGCGGCGGCGGCCCTCGAGGCGGTGTGCATGGCGACGCAATCGAGGAGGGGGGCAACGTCTACGGCGAAGAAGGTGTACTGAGGTGTGGCTTCGAGCACGGCCCTGGCTTGGGCGAGGCCTTGCGGGCCGGGCATTGCCTGGAGGTGTTCGACGCCGGCGCCGTAGGGTTGTTCGTCTGAGTGTTTGAGTGCCTCCAACAGGCCGGCCAGGTAGACGCCTTCGAAGGTGGCGCCGGTGTGATGTTGTTCGGTCGGCTGGCGATCGGTTTGTGGGCCGGTCTGGGGTGTGTGGTCGGTCAGCACGTCGGTCAGGCGGTGGATTTCGCGACAGGAACTCTGGATGGCGTTGGTCGCGAAATTGGCTTCCTCCATCGCTCGCCAGACGGCGGGCCAGGCTGCGGTGGTCAATCCGCTGCCGATACCCAGGCGTCCTGTCGTGCCGAGTGCCCTGGGTCCGCGCTGGGGGTGGAGTTTGCGTACGAAGCGTGTCACGGCGGCGACGTCGGCCTCATGCAAGGCCACCTGGCCCTGCTGGCCCAGAGAGAGTCTGCTGAAGCCTTGGCCAAATTCCCCGATCGCACCGGGCTGAGCGAACTCGGCGAGCAGATGTTGGCCGTCGCTGAGCAGGGCCAGCACGAGCCAGTTGTCTGTCAGGCGTCCGGCGGAGCTGGGGAAGAGCTTGCATAGATCGTTCTGGGGGAGGGCGACTCCTGCTTTGAGGGCCTCCTTTGCGTGGCTCCAGAACACTTTGCCGAGGCCCTCGGCGGCGGCGCTGGCGGCCGAAACGTCCCATGTTGCCGTGCCGAGCACGCCCGGATTGTTGGCCGGTTGGATTTCGAGCTTGCCGAACGTATATGTTTTCACGCCAGGCCCTGCCTTCTCGCACGCCCCATCGTTGGTTTGAACGCTCTCGCTCGCTAGCTGGGATATTTCACGGGTTGTATTTCAGCGGTCTTTTTTTCCGGCGGCAGCGTTGCCGGTTGTAGTTGTTGTCAACATATAGACTTATATGCCTGCGGCAGCTGGAGGCTCGGGCGTTGCAGCGAAGGTAAGATCGTCGCTGAGAAGAGAATGTGCGTGGCCCGGCTTTGTTTGCTGATTGTAACGGTTTGTCAGCGTTAAGTTTATATGCCGTAGCGGGCAGCAGTCATGAGATATCGGTGCCAGGTCTGTTCAGATGACAGATGACTTGGGCCGACCGTCCGGTTTGCCTATCTCATCATAAGCTTTGTGGAGGCGTGAGGCAACTGGGTGGTTGTCTTTTGGCGCATGGGGCAGGGCAGTGGGGTAGTGGGCGGCAGTGACTGCAGCGGTCAGATGTTCTGCTGAAGTTGCGGCTGGGCGGTTGGTGTCAGGGTTGGTTGTTTTCCTTTTGTGCGGCAGTGCCTTTGTCTGCGTGAGTGCTGTTGGAGGCCTGGAGGATTTTTTCCAAGCCTGCTACGCACAAGGCCGACCAGGTTTCCATGGTTTCGGCTGCCGCCGCCAATTCCTGTGGGGCCAGGAACTCCATCTGGGTAATCATCTGTTCTCGCTTGGTCACCAAAGGCTGGGCGAGTTGCCAGCAATGGACTATGCCGAGGTGCACTTGGCCGACTTCGTTGCTGTCGTCGTTGAGCAGGGCCACGACGGTGTCCTCGTGCGATGTCTGGACGTCAATTTCTTCGGCTACTTCTCGCTCGACGGCAGCCAGGTAGGTTTCGTAGGGGTCGAACAAGGACATATCGTCCTGGGGATTGATGTGGCCGCCGATGCCCATCGAGCGTCGACCGACGAGGCGGCCTTCGCCTGCGCGTTTGCCTCGGACGTAGGTGAGGAATTTGCCGCCGCAGGTCATGAGCACGTAGGGTATGATCTGCTTGTAGTGAGGGTTTTCTTCGGCCTGGCTGCGCAACATGAACCGTGCTGCGTGGGGGGCGAACAATCGCTGCTTGTAGCGTTCAACGTCGAAGGTCAGGCCATGAAATGTTCCCAACTCCTCGTACAACGCTCGCTCGATTACCAACACCTGTTCGTCCGCCGCCATTCTTGTCTCCTGAAAAAACTATGTATGTGGAACCAGCCAACGCGTCCTTGCTACCCGCTGGGGCGGTCGAATGCAAACAAAAACCCCCGTGCGTTGGCACACGGGGGCTTTCACTGAGGGTTTTGCAGGTCTCTTTGGAGAGACGAGTACGGTCTTACGCCTTGTTGAGCATGGTCAGCACTTGTGCGACCACCTTGTCGGCGTTGGGCATGTTGGCCTCCTCCAGGGTGGGGGACATGGGCGGGGGTACTTCGCAGGCGGAGACCAATTCGAGCGGTGCGTCGAGGTAATCGAAGGCTTTTCGCTGTAGGACGTTGATGATGTGCTCGCCGTAGCAGCCTGTTCCGGGGGCCTGGGAGATGACGCAGCCGTAGTTGGTTTTCTTGAGCGATTCGATCAAGCATTCTTCGTCGAGCGGTATCAGGCTTCGCACGTCGATGACTTCGGCGAAGATGCCCTTGGCTGCCAGGAGCTCGGCGGCTTTTTCGGCGACCTTGGCCATGTAGGAGTAGGCGATCAGTGTGACGTCTTTGCCTTGGCGTCTGACGGCGGCTTTGCCCAGCGGCACGACGTAATCGCCGGCGGGCACTTCGCCACGGTCGCCGTAGAGCAATTGGTGCTCGATGAAGATGACGGGGTTGTCGTCGCGGATGGCGGCTTTAAGCAATCCCTTGGCGTCGCCCGCTGTTGAAGGCAGCACCACCTTGAGGCCGGGCACCTGGGCGGCGATGGCTTCGAGGCTTTGGGAGTGCTGGCCGGCATAACCCTTGCCGCCGCCGATGGTCGTGCGGCAGACCATGGGGATGACAGCCTTGCCGCCGAACATGTATTTGTTCTTGGCGGCCTGGTTGCCCAGTTGGTCCATGGACATCAGGATGAAGTCGATGTACATGAGCTCGCATACGGGGCGCAGGCCGGTCATGGCCATTCCCACGGCGGCACCGCAGAATCCTGCTTCGGAGATCGGCGTGTTGAAGACTCTTTCGCGTCCGAAGGTTTCGACCAGTCCGGCGGTTGCGGCGAAGGCTCCGCCGTGCTCGGCCACGTCCTCGCCGAAGAAGACGACGCGTTTGTCGCGGAGCATTTCTTCTGTCATTGCCTCGAGTACGGCCCGTCGATAGGGCATGGCTCCTTTGCTGTCGCGATAGTCCTTGATGACGTCCGCTTTGTAATCGGCTGTCGCCAGATCGGGGGTGATGTTGTCGGAGGTCGTATCGGAATAGAGCCCTTCGTAGATGGTTTCTGGCTGGGGGTAGTCGCTCTGTGCGGCGGCGATGGTGATGCGATGCATTTCGTCATTGATGCCCTGCTCGATGGCTTCCACCTGGGCAGGCTCGGCGGTACCGGCCTGGACGAGCGATTGTTTGATGCGGCCGATGGCGTCTTCGCATTTCCAGGCCTCGATTTCTTCTTCGTTGCGGTACTTGCTCTGGTCGCTGAGGGAGTGGCCCATGTAGCGATAGGTCATGGCCTCTAGCAGTACGGGTCCTTCACCCTTCTGGCAAAGTTCGGTCGCGCGGGCGACGGCGTCGCGGACCGCGAGCACATCCATGCCGTTGACGACCTCGGCGTGCAATCAAACGATTCATCCGCTGCTTCTGGGCGCTGGACCGTCATCTGGCCAACGCACGC
>CAYNXW010000088.1:0-3974 GCA_964401265.1 uncultured Pirellulales bacterium
GCCTGATCTTCCTCCCCTGTTCATAACTCATAACTGCCTCTGCTCCCCCTAATGCCAGTACCGACGCTCCCCCTCCCAATGCCGTATCCGCTCAAAATACGCCTCTCGCTGCCCTGCAAACGCCGGACTATGCTCCGAATTATGACAATCCTCGCACGACGTAAACACCTCTTCGTACCGCACTTCCCGGTCCGCCACATGCCCCTTGGCCGGCCCATGGCACATCTCACACCCCACGTCCGCCAGCTCCGGCGTCGCCTCCATCGACCGATACCCCCCCTCGTAACGCATCCCCACCGTATGACACGCCACGCACTCCGGGTCCTTGTCCCGACCCACCTTGATCAGCGTCGCCATCGCATGCGCGTGCCCAAAACCCTGCCATCCCTCATAAATACCCCCGTGACAACTCTTGCACGCCTTATTCCCCACAAAACCCGCTCCCTCCGCCAAAGGCAGCCGAGGCAGCGTCTCCACCAGCTGCTCCGCCTCCAACCGCAGCTGATACTGATCCAGAACAGCAACCACCGCCCGATCAGCCGGAAAATCATCCCGGATGGCAATCGTCTTGAACGCCTCCACCTCGCCCGCCCCCGACTTCCCCAACTCCAGCCGGGCCACATACTTACCCAACTCACCCGTCGTTACCACCGCCGCCCCACCCGCCACAGGCCGCTCCAATATCGGCTCATCCGAAATCCCAGGACGCAACACCACGTCCACCGCCTTCACCCCCGCCACCGCCGACGTGATCTCCTCATCCACCCCCGTCATCAGCACCACCACCAGACGCCCCTCGCTCGACTCGTCCGCCGCCTGCCCCAGCTCCGCCAACGCCGCCTCCACCGCCTCCACCGGATCAGCCAACGCCAAACGCTCCCGCAAATCCTCCCGCTCCATCGCCCCCCTGCCCGATACCCCCAACACCAGACAACCCAGACGACGCCCACCCGACTCCAACGTCTTTTCCAAATGCCCCGCCAGCCCAAATTCCTCCCGAACCGACGCCCCCACGTCCGTCGCCACCACCACTGGCCGGCCCTCCGCCTCCACCCCCAGCACGTCGTGCATCGTCACGATCTCCTCACTCGTCAACGCGATCCCGTCATACCCCATCCGCTTGAGACTCAACAAAAACGTCTCCAGCTTCAACTCGCTCTGCCGGTCGCCACCTTCCACCAATGGCCCCGTGTCCAGCAGCAAACGGCTTTCCCCTGCTACCTTACCCAGTACATGACTCCGCAAATGAACCCCCCCCAACTGAGCGTCCGCGCAACCGCAAGGCTCCAGATGACCCTGCCAATTACCCGTCGCCAAAACCACAAAACCCGCACGCTCGCCCCCGTGGCCCCCCATCGGCCCACAGCCCCACTCCCAACACAACGACAACGCCGCCAACGCCACCAGCAACAACAAATTACGCGCCATCACCATACCCCTCCTGTCTCGCCCCCAACCCGCACCACCCTGCTTGTCAAAACGCTTCATCTGTATTCTCTTCATTCATAACTCATAACTTATAACTCATAACTGCCGGCCTACTTCAACACCCCATAACAGTGCACCCTCAGCGTCTGCCCCGTTCCCACAATCGGCACCGTCAAATAGTCATCGATATACCCCCCCGTCACCTCCGCCGGCCGCTCCATCTCCAGCTCGATCTGATATCCGTCCCCCCGCTTCTTTACCTCCAATACCCTGGCCAAACCCTTCTCCGTCTTCAAATCCCCCAACGAAAACGTCTCCCCAAAATTCGATAGCACCACCACGTGCGCCCGACTCACCTTGCCCTCCTTCAGACCCAAAAACGCCCGCGTGCCCGGCCGCACCGAAAAACGATTCACTACCTCATAACCTACCGTTACCGCATCCACCTTCGCGTGATCCAACTTCAACATCACATACCCCCGCTTTGCATCCCCCATGCCCTCCGCCTCTGCCGTCAAACGCACCTGGTGCGACGCCTGCTGCCCTCCCGAAAAGTCCACCTTTACCCCTGCCGGCGGCTTCGCCCCCGTGATCGCAAACGCTTCCCCCCCGACGCTCTTCACCGTCACCGTCGCTTCCGGCTGCGCCCCCGCCCGCATCTCAAAACGCACCCGCGACGGCTCGACCGTCACCAACTCCCGTATCGTCGTCTTGATCCGAAGCACCAACGGCCCAGGCCCCGCCGGACGCTCCGGATACACCTTCAGACTCTGAGACACCGGACCCGACGTCGACTTCGTCGTATACACAAATGACAACGTCGTCTCCTCGCCAGGCGCCAACTCGTACTGGCCCAGCTTCACCTCCGCCACGCAACCACAGCTCTTGCCAATGCGACGCTTGATCTTCAACGACTTCGAACCCCGATTCACCAGACGAAACTCCCCCTGCAGCTTCTCCTTGGGCCCCGCCTCGCCAAAATCAATCATCGCCTCCACCGCCGCCAGAACACCCTCCGACGCGACCCCCGCGCTCACCCCTCCACGGCCACCCGCGCCTGCCTCAGCTACGCCCCCGCCGCTCCGTGATGTCCCACCCGACGGCCTCGACTCCGCGCTGCCCGGACCCTTACAGCCGCAAAAAACCGCTGCTACCAACGCCCACACCACACCCGTCAACCAC
This sequence comes from uncultured Pirellulales bacterium, assembly GCA_964401265.1. GTDB lineage: Bacteria > Planctomycetota > Phycisphaerae > Sedimentisphaerales > SM23-30 > CAYNXW01. Next base: position 2,611 of record CAYNXW010000088.1, read on the forward strand.
ACCCGCCGCATCTCTCCGTGCCACATCTCGTCACTCTCCCATACTCATAACTCATAACTCGTAGTTATCTCTTCTGCCCCACCCGCACATGACAATGTACCTTCACCGAATAGGCCGGATACCCCACAATCGGTATCGTCAACATGTCCCGCAACGCCGTGCCCTCCGTCTCCGCCGGCACCTCAAGCACCATATCCAGCCGATACTTCGTCTCTGTCACCTTCGTTACCTTCGACACCGTCGCATAACCGTTCTTGCTCCCTATCTTCGGACCCACCTCAAACGACTCGCCAAAATTCGAAAACACCGTTACCGACGACGTACGCGACTCCCCGGGCTTCACATTGAAAAAGGTCCGCACTGCAGGCCGCGACGAAAAAGGAGGCACCACCTTCACCTGCACCGGCACCGTCTTGGCTTGCGGATGGTCCGTCTCGATAATCAGCGTCTTCCGCGACTTGTCCCGCAACTGCAACGCCTCGCCCTCCAGCGCCAACTCATGCGACGATTGAGCCTCCGACCCGAACGAAACATGCAAATCCCCCTGCCCCCGACAACCCGTCACCGAAAACGCCTCACCACCACTGCTGCTCAACACCACTGTCCCCGAAACCGTCTTCTCTCCACGCAGCTCCAGCGTCAAAGGCGACGGCACCACCGCAATGATAGGCCGAACCTCCACCTTCAGAGACATTGGCACCCGCAAAGGCTTGCCCGGCGGCGACACCAACACCGTAATGACCTTCGTCTTGAGACCCGCCTGCGAGGGCACATGCAGCTGCACCTCCAACGGCTCCGACTCGCCCGCCGCCAACGTGTAACGCTTCAGCTTCGCCACCGTACAACCGCAGTCAGTCTTAACCTTACGAATCGTCACCGGCTCCGTCCCACGGTTCGTCAGCGTAAACGTACAACTCACCCGTGCACCCGGCCCCGCCTGACCAAAATCATGCACGCTGCGATCTACCGTCAGATAAGGCCCCTCGTGTACTGCTGCCAACCCCTGACCACTCCCTTCCCCCGCCACCTCCGCTGCCCCCTCCTTCGCCGCCTCGCCCCCACCCTGGCATCCGCCGAAAAACAACCCCAACCCCAACAACACTACGACCCAGCTCCGATAACCCGTGCCCATCGTAATTCTATCCTTCCATTCAATCTCGCGCAAAAGTTCACCCGCGAACGCCTTCGCTTCCACGCCCGGCAACCCTTACCGGGCCGCAGCCATCCGACCCGCGTTCCCCACGTCGCAGCCATCCGACCCGCGTTCCCCACGTCGCAGCCATCCTGCCCGCGTTTCCCGTGCCGCAGCCATCTCACCCGCGTTTCCCGTGTCGCGGGCATCTCACCCGCGTTTCCCGTGTCGC
>CAYNXW010000088.1:4074-9279 GCA_964401265.1 uncultured Pirellulales bacterium
CCCGCGTTTCCCGTGTCGCGGGCATCTCACCCGCGTTTCCCGTGTCGCGGGCATCTCACCCGCGTTTCCCGTGTCGCGGGCATCTTGCCCGCGTTTCCCGTGTCGCGGGCATCTTGCCCGCGCATATATTTCACAGCCACAAGCAACACCCCCCCTTTGTCCCTCTTCTTCAACCCTGCCCGTCTAACCCATCATCGTCTCCAGGTGCGTCGCCACACACTGGCTCAACACCCCCAACTGATACCCCCCCTCCAATATCGACACCAAGCGACCCCCACAATACTCCCGCGCCAATTCTACCGTCAACTCGCTCATACGCCGATACCCCTCATACGACAAGTTCGTCTGCGCCAGCGGATCACGCCGATGCCCGTCAAAGCCCGCCGACACCAGCACAAATTCCGGACGAAAATCACGCGCCGCCGGCAAAAAATTCGTCTCGAACATCTCCAGCCATTCCCCATCCCCCGCCCCAGGCTCCATCGCCAGATTCAGCGTATACCCTCGGCCAAGCCCCTCACCCATCTCGTTAGGCCAACCCGTCCCCGGAAACAACGTCGCCGGATGCTGATGCAAACTGCAGTAATACACCGTGTTGTCACGCTCGAAAATGTGTTGCGTCCCGTTGCCGTGATGCACGTCCCAATCCAATATCAACACCCGACGCAACCCATGACGCTTCTGCAGATAACGCGCCGCCACCGCCACGTTGTTAAACAGACAAAACCCCATCGACCGGTCCGCCTCCGCATGATGACCCGGAGGCCGCACCGCGCAAAAACCGTTCGCCACCTCCCCCTCCATCACCAGATCGCACACACCCAACACCGCCCCCACCGCCTCGCAAGCCACCTTGTACGAATCATCGCAAATCGCCGAATCCGGCACATCAATAAAAGGCAAAGCCGCCTCGCACGCCCCCACCAGACGCTCTATATAATCACCCGAATGGACCTCACGGATCCACCCGTCCGCTTCCACCCGGCAACCCACCCTCACCAGACGCTCCCAAAGCCCGTCCCGCTTCAAATGCTCGCATATGCTCGTCAAACGCGCCGGCCGCTCCGGATGCGCCCCCGTCCGATGCTGCAAAAACACGTCGTCATAACCCAACGCCGTGCCCAATACCCTCCCCATACCCCCCGTTTCCCCTTTAGCTGCACATTTGACTTGTTCGTCCATTCACATACCGCCTAAGCTAGGAATCCTAGTATTTTAGCCTTTCCCTCCTCTCCGGTCAAACCCCTTCCTGTTACCCTAAACCCCACTACCACAACCACTTGCCGTCCCTCTTCGGTCGCGGGCATCTTGCCCGCGATCAAAATATGCGTCGCCGCAGGCGACACCTCCCCTCTGTCCCTTTGCCCCTACTCTTCAACATTTCAACGCTTCAACGCCTTATCACTCAATTCGCATTTTACCTTTTCTTCATCACCTCCTTCTGCTACCCTACCCCCCCCGGGCTTACGGAACCCCAAAACGCCCGACCAACCAACATTAGTGCAGAAAAAACGCCCTAACTCCTTATCAGAACTGGAAATATACCAATGGCCTTCTTCTCCAAAGCCCTCGATAAACTCAAAACAGGCCTCGCCAAGAGCCGACAGAAAATCAACGACTCACTCAAATCCGTCCTCCCCATAGGCCGACGCATCGACGAGGACCTCCTCGAAGAACTCGAAGAAAAACTCATCTCCGACGACCTCGGCGTCGAAACCGCCCTCTTCATCACCGACCACCTCCGCGCCGCCTGGAAGGACCGAAAAATTACCGCCGCAGAACAAGTCCTCCCCTTCCTCAAGGAAGAACTCGTCGACTATTGGCCCGAACAAGACCGCTCCCTCAACCTCGCCTCCGCACCACCCACCGTCATCATGGTCACCGGCGTCAACGGCTCCGGCAAAACCACCTCCGTCGCCAAACTCGCCGCCTACCTCTCCGCCCAGAACAAAAAAGTCGTCCTCGCCGCCTGCGATACCTTCCGAGCCGCCGCCGTCCAGCAACTCGCCATCTGGGCCGAGCGCACCGGCGTCCAGATCGTCAAACACCAGCAAAACGCCGACCCCGGCGCCGTCGCCTTCGACGCCTGCGAAGCTGCCCTCGCCCGCAACGCCGACGTCCTCGTCATCGACACCGCAGGCCGCCTCCACACCCAGCAGAACCTCATGCGCGAACTCACCAAAATCCGCGACGTCCTCGCCCGTAAAATCCCCGGCGCCCCCCACGAAACCCTACTCGTCCTCGACGCCACCACCGGCCAAAACGCCGTCAACCAGGCCAAAATGTTCAACCAGGCCGCCGACCTCTCCGGCATCTTCCTCGCCAAACTCGACGGCACCGCCAAAGGCGGCATCGTCGTCGCCATCCGAAACCAGGTCAACCTCCCCGTCAAATTCGTAGGTCTCGGCGAAACCCCCGACGACATCGAACCCTTCGACCCCCAAACCTTCGTCGAAGCACTCTTCAGCTAACACCCGCCCCGGCCGTCTCGCCCATGATTCAAAACTCCTCGCCGCAGGCGGTGGATGGCCTCGCCCGCATTGTCATTGCGAGGAGGCGCTTCGCCGACGCGGCAATCTCAACCACCCGTCCACCCTGTGTCGCCCTTCCTGTGGCATGCCTATCCCGCCTGTGCCAAAAATACCGTTTCCTCAAACACCTTCCTTACAGAAAACACTGAGTGCTCTAGGCCGGCCAGCCTCTGCCCGGCCATGTCACTCACCCTTCGCGCCTACGCAACGGCTCGCAACCCCCAAGCCCCACTGCGGACCGAGCTGGATGGCCTCCACACCATTGTCATTGCGAGCAGACCCTAGCCCGACGCGACAATCTCAACCCTTCATTCACGCTGTGTCACCCCCCCCATCGCCCTGGCGCAGGCCTGCAACCCTCAATCCCCAAAGAACCATATCCGAAACCATAGAATGGTCACCAACTTCTTCGGCTGAGAACACGTTTTATTAAAATACGGGATCTAAAAGATATGCAATAAACATATCCTTACCGTCAAGTGTGTTAAATACGACTGCGCTTCCATATTGAATGACTTTTCGTCCGTCCACAAGAATGCGTGTGCGTGATGAATCTTTGGCTTTCAAACTGAGGACTAAGTCGCCCTCTGTAGTTAGCTTGAGAGCCACGGTAATGAGTCCATTGCTAGTGATGCCACTTCGCTGAACGGATTGTGCCCGCATAGGAGTCACTGCAATCTTCTTGTCATCCTGTACCTGCATGATTGCAATTCTATTTGAATTACATGATAGGCCGTATAACGCTTCTTTTAATCTTCGCGATTTCACACTACCAAACGGGCTACTCCAAAGAGAATTGTAGAGGATTTCATAGGCCGCTCCATCGACTAAACGAATTACTAATGCGCGATCAGGATCGCCATTTAATGGTTCCCCCAGGTTGCCTGCTTTCGCGTTTGGTGCTTGTTCAATCAGCCCCATAATAGCGTCAATCTCCTGGCGAGAATCATCGCCAAACGGAGCAGATAGGTACGTCTTGACGGGTTGTAGGTCGACCCATTCGACCCGATAAAATTGCATTGTAGCGATGTCTTCCGGGGCGATCTTCTTAAGAGAGGCGATATCGATAGGGTGGGCTTCTTCTTCTCCAACCGGCGCCGGGGGGCTTATCTGTTTGCGCTTCCCGTGTTTCTTGAAATACTCCTCCTGCATCATTCGCTCTTTTTCTAATCGTGCCTCGTTCTTATTGTGCGTTTGTCCCCATACGCTGTAAACGCTGGTTGCAGCCACACAGCCAATGAGTAATACGATTGCTTGCTTCTTCATGACAAAGTCCTTTCTTTATACCTCTTTTTCGAACCTTTCAGTCCGCACGCCATGCCTGCTGTCAGTCACGATCAACAGGCCCAGGTCGTCGAATCTTCAGCACTTTAGCCTCCGACTTGTCCCGATCCAGCAGACTCACCGGATACACATGCAACGCTCTGCACCTGTTCTTCTCTTCATAAACCGGCACATAAACATTCTTCCGCGGCTTCTCGCCCTTTAGCTTCTCCAGCTGCTCATCCGAGAACGTCACCACAAAATACCCTTCAGCGTCCAAATCAGCCGAACCAGCGTAGGAGAACCCCACCGAAATCTCAGCCCCGCCCCAAGGCTTCGGCTCCAGCACCGGCGGCGAACCGTCTTCAAACAGAATCCGCCCGTAATAATACGCCGGCGCCTTCGCCTTCACTGCCTCCACCTTCTCAGCCTTCGCCGCCAGCCGCTCTACCGGAAATCGCTGGTCATTCGGGTCCGGCTCGATCAGCCAATTCCCCGTCGTCACCGTCAACCAACTCTTCCCCTCGCGCAGCTCCGCCAGCTCCCCCGCCGAGAACAAAGCAGAAAACCTGCCCTCCCGATCCGCCTTGCCCAGCCCGATACCCCCCTCTATCCCCTTTTTCCACAAGGTGATCCGCGCAGCCACCGTCCGTAACCGTTCCTCAGCCGACAGTCCATCATCAAACTCCAGTCGCCCGTAACAAGCCCGCCTCTTCGGCCGCTTCCGCTTGCTTTCAATAGACACCCCCTCCACCCGGCAATCGATAATCGCATTCTCAGGCCACTCCAGTCGCTCCAGCACATTGGGATCATCGCCGGCATAGACCGTCAGAAGAGGCTCCAACGGAAAGTTGACCCGTTCGCCGGGCTCTCTCCTCGCCCTGGCCAAGGCAATCCCCCCCACGATCTGCAGCGACACATTGTACTCGTACTCGTGCAACACCCCCTGGAAGGGACGAACCTTGCCTTTGCCCGGCACCACCCGGACTTCATGGTCCCGCATCCGCGCGTGCCCGAACAACGCTAGCAATTCACTGATTTCGCCCCCGCTCCCCTGAAAATAGAACATCTCATTACCGTTGCACCACATCGAATACACCCGGCAGGCATGCCGAGGCACCTCGACGATACCCTTCGGCCAGCCCGGTTGTGCCCCCGTCGGACGCTCAGCATCATCAGGCCCAATCTGTTCCGTGGCCAGCCCAAAGCACGCCTGCACCGCACCCAACACCACACACCACACCATCAACACCATGTTCTTGCGTTTCACGGCAACCTCCACAGAGCTTGGGGCCTCAACCTTCCCTCTTCTCAGACGCTACGATGCCGCAACCGTTACAGAAATTCCCAATGTTCTTTTGCCTCTTCAAAAGAATCTGTGGATCACTAGAGGGCCCAATGTCATCTAAGC
>CAYNXW010000089.1:0-9239 GCA_964401265.1 uncultured Pirellulales bacterium
TTTCCGGCGCCATTCAACACATGATCGGCGTCGCCAACAGTCAAACGATAATAGCAATCAATCGCGACCCGAACGCCCCGGTTCTGCACCAGTGCGACTATTATGTTCTGGGCAGTGTCGAGGACGTCATCCCTGAGTTAATAGAGAAGCTGGGAGCCGAAAGTGCCAAAGTCTGACAACGACAACAAAACATGCGTTCTTATCGTCGGTGGCGGTCCCGCGGGGCTTGCTGCGGCAATCTCCGTCAAGAAGCAGAAGCCTGACGCCAACGTGTGCGTTCTCGAAAAAGCCGGCGACACAGGCGAACACAACCTCAGTGGCGCCGTTCTGGAAATTGAGGCGTTGGACGCGCTGCTTGACGGGGACGGGGCCAAATGGCGTGACACACCGGATTATGCGGCCTTGGCGGGGCGTCAGATTCACGACGATGACATTTACCTTTTTGCGGGCAAGAGTCTCAAAGTCAGCATGATCCCTGCGATCAAGCTGGCCAAGCTCTTTCACATCGGCTTTGGGCAGATGCTGCACAAGGGCGATTACATCGTCTCGGTCAGCGCGTTGACGCGTTTTCTGGGCAAGGTCGCCAGCGATCTGGGCGTAGAAGTGCTGACGGGCTTTGCTGTGGACGAGGTGCTCTATGACGCCAAGACCGGCCGGGCCAGCGGTGTCAAGACCGTCGATCAAGGTCTGGACAAGGAACGTCATCAGCAGCCGAACTACACGCCGGGCGAGACCATCGCCGCCGATGTGGTCGTGCTGGCCGAAGGGGCGCTAGGCTACGTCACCGAAAAATTCATTGAGAGCGCCGGGCTCAAGCGTCATCGTCACGCGCTTTATTCCGTCGGCATCAAGGAACTCATCGAAGTCTCGCCGGAGCAGTACAAGGCCTTTGGCGACAACCGCGTTGTGCACGCGATGGGTTATCCTATCTGGACACCGCTTATCGGCCCGGACATGCTCGGCGGCGGCATTATGTATGCCTTTGGTGATAACCGCATTGCTGTCGGCATGATCGTCGGGGCGGACTGGAAGTATCGCGACTTCAATCCGCAGGACGCGTTGACGCTGTTCAAGGGGCACAGCTTTGTCAAACGGTTCATCGAGGGCGGCAGGGTGGTCGAAGCCGGGGCGAAGATGATCCCCGAAGGCGGCTACCACGCGATTCCTCGCGACGCGGCCAGCAACGCCATCGGCAAGGGCAACGTGCTGATCGTGGGCGACGGCGCCGGTTTTGTCAACATGCTCAAGATCAAGGGGCTCCATCACGCGTTGGACTCGGGCCGACTGGCGGGCCAGGCCATTGTCCAGACCCTCAGTGCGACCGAGAAAACCGCCGGTACCTACACCGACATGGTGGACAACTCCAATATTCACAAGGAAATGTACTCGGCCCGCAACTTCCGCCAGACCGTCGCCAAGCTCGGCAACAGTCTGGGCATGCCCTTATCGAGCCTGGGTGGTCTGCTGCCCAACTTCGACGTTGAGCCCGACTACGCGACGATGAACGGCCGAACGTACAAGTATGAGATCGAGGCCCCGTTCGACAAGGACGCCTTTACGGCGATGGCCCGCGTCGAACACCGCGAGGAACAGCCCTGCCATTGCATCGTGCGGGACGAGTCGATCTGTTTGGAGAAGTGCCCGGACGCTTACGATCGCCCGTGCATTGCGTTCTGCCCGGCTGGGGTGTACGAACTCATCCACGGCGAGATGAAGCCGGCCAACCCCTCCAACTGTCTGCACTGCAAGACGTGCCAGAACAAGTGCCCCTACGACAACCTTCGCTGGACCGCTCCGGAAGGCGCCGGCGGACCACGATACAAGACCATGTAACCCCACCCACTCCAGGCAAGCGTCTGCTGTTGAGGGCAGGCGCTTCGCCGACGTGGTGTAGCGTTACCGGTCTTGAGTCAATTCTCTAATTCGCTCGACCCAGACGGTTTCTGCCTGGCCCCGCGTGCGCACGAGGACATCGGCGGCGTGTCGGGCGTCTTCGGTTTGGCCCATGGCTGCCAGGCAGCGCAGGCCATAGTAGCGTGCTTCCCACCAGAAATAGGCTTGGTCGCTATCGGGCCCTGCAGCGCTCGAACGTATGCGCTGCCAGAGGCGTTGGGACTTGGCGGGCTCACCGGCGGCGTAGAGGACCAGGGCCCGGCAGCGTACGTACCATAATTGCGACTGGCACGTTTCCATAATGGCTGGGTCGCCTAGCACCTGTTGGGCCTCGACGAGCAGCTTTTTGCGAGTTTCAGGTGAGGTATTGTCTATTGTTGCGGTTGCCGTAGTCGTGGCCAACGCGAGGTACTCCAGGTGCCAGCGACGCGCAAGAGCCTGCAAATCGGACGTATTGGCACCGTCGACAGGCTCGAGGGTCTGGTACGCCAGTCGTGCAACCGGCAGTGAGCGGCCGAGGCGCAGGACCAGCGATGCGGCGTCGCCGGCAGCGTGCAGGCCGAGAAGCGATTCGTGTTCGCGTGCGAGCAGGCCCAGGGCCAGGGCCAGTGTCTTTTCGTCTCGACGGTCCTCCTGGAGGGCCTGGCCTACAGATGCCAACGCCTCATCCAAGCGGCCAAGCTCTTCGTAAAGGCGCGCCAACAACAGCGAGGCGGGACGATGCCAGGGGCCTTGGCCCGGCAGCGATGTGGTCATCGCCTCCGCCAAGGTCTGGTAGAGCTGGCGTCGCTGCTTCTGAGTGATGTCAGCCTCCTGGGTTGCGCGAAAACGACAGGAGCACTCGTGATAGCGGGCCCAGCCCTGGTTGGGGTCCTGGGCCTCGACGGTGGCAAAGACCTCTGCCGCTGCAGCATAGTCTTTGCGCCACTCCATAATCAGGGCCAGTTTGTACCGTGAGCGTCGCCCTGCCGGGGTGGCGGCGAAAGGCCCTTGCGTCTTGCCGGCCTTTATCTGGCCCACCAGGGTCTGCATCACCTCTTGGGCGAGCTGGCTGTACGTTGACGGTTGGCGTTGGAACAAGGCAAAGCCTAGACGCGCTGCGCGTGTGGCCGGCTCGATCGCCGTTGCGCCGTGCAGGCCCCGCCACGATGGAAAGCCCGCCGCCAAAGCGTGCCAGTCCTTGGCTGCGGCCGCCAGTTGCGCTGTCCCCTCATTGGTCTTTTGGCCGATGCATTGGCCCATGCGATAGTGAGCGTCGCCCCTAAGCCATAGCCCTTGGGCATAGGCGGCGTCTTGTGCGGAATGAGCGGCTAGAAAGTAATCCAGAACCGTCAAACGCAGGGGAGCGTCCTTGCAGCCCCGGCCCGCATAATAATCGGCCAGCAAGAGCAGCTCGGTGTCTTGCCAACCTTTCATAAGGGCAGGCAGGTGGCTGTTTTCCATGGCGTATGCCGCCTCAAAGACCGCAGCCATTTTCGCCCCGATCAAGCCGGCCGCCACACGCTGTAACTGCGGGTCACCGCCGGCATGCAGCTGGAGCAGAGGTTGCACATAGCGTCGGTCGGCGAGCCAGTCGATGGGTGTCATGGCGGCAGGGCTAGCCTCGACCGTCATCTGCTGGGCCAAGAGCGTTGCCTCGAACAATGCCAACTGCAATTGCCGCGCGTCACTGCCCTGTTCTTGGGGGTGCTTCGCTGCCAGATTGACCCGCAGACGAGCAGCCTGTTGCACCAACCGCTTGATCAACGGGTAATCGCGCCCCGCCTGGGCGTGCGCCAGCCGAAACGTCTCAAGGCACCAGCCGCTATAGAAGGGCCGCTCGCTGGCCGGTGGTTTTGCCTGGGCTAAGTGGCTCCGGGCGGCCTCGTAATAGGCGCCGTCTTGGAGTGCCAAGGCCCGCGCCAGCCGTGCTGCCCACACCCTGGCGATGGGGGTCGCCTCTCCCAGCGGCCCACGGTCGGTCAAGTCCCGCAGGGCCTCGTAGGCGCGAATCGCCCTTGTCGCGGCGGTTGCGTCTTTGCCCGTGCAAGCAAGGGAGCCGTTGCCTGCGCCCGAGCGGTTGGGCTGCTGCACCAGGCGGAGCCGATAGTACCACCACGCGGCCCGCCAGAGCTCACACGCCATTTGCAAGCTCTCTACGCGGGCGTAGAAACCTGTCTGGCCGAATCGCGACTCCCAGTCCTCGCCTTCGTACCAGTCCAGATATCTCGCCAGATCGTTGGTGGCCCGCATTGCGACGATTAAGAGCGGTTCAGTCTTCTTCAAGAGCCCCTCGAGTCGCCGGGTGCTTGTTTGCGAACCTGGGCCCATAGCAAAAAAATCTATCCCCAAGTCGTGCTCAAGGGCTTCGGCGGCCAAGCAGCGTTCCAACTGGGCCAGTAACGTTTCGATTGGGCGTGTCTCGCCGCGAGCAACCATGGTCGCCAGCACGGGGGGCAACGGTTGGCCCGGCTGAGGCGATTCAGCGGGAGTATCGCCCGGAGTCAGGTCATGCGCATCGGTAGAATACTGCAGATACAGCGCGGCCGTTGGGGTATCGTCGGGCGTCGAGGCTCCGGTGGACGAGGCGCCCCACAGCGAGGCATACGCTGTCGCGACCAGCCCAGATATCACCAAGGCCCTCATCGCTACCTTTCCGATTTCGTCACTCATAATGCATCATTCGCAACGGTCTGGGGTTTCGGGCTTCTCAAGGGCAAGTGTGCAGGCCCTTACTCCTCCACAATAGCGAAAATCACGTTGCTCAAGCCTCGCCGCCACAAGACGTCGTATGCCTGTACCACCTGCTCCCATTTCGTTCCCGCCTCGGGGATCAGCTTGACCGGGTCACGGGTTGTCCGGCCCTGCGAGGCGAGCACCTCGACCAGGCGTACACCCAAGATATCGAAGCTCTCGCCAGGCTGCCGGCCCACCAGAAAGGCGGCGTCGCCACCAATCTGTACCAGAGTTCCGCCTTGCGGCTGGCAGGCCAGACGGACCTCCAAAGGTTCGAGTTCCGCCAGAGACGCCTCCACGCGCCGGGGCAACTCTGCCGGCAGAAAGCCCTCCTGCCCCCGAAAGCTGGCGGTTACCAGGAAAAAGACCAACAACAAGAAGACAATGTCGATCATCGGCACGATGGCCAGCCGCAGGGGCGTCCTGCCGCGGCGTCGTCCCGTCAGCGACCGCAAGGTGTTGGCTGGTGCATTCATCAGGTAACCTTTATCTTTACTGTTCGTTGGGGTGCGCTGGTTGTGCGGCGAGCGTGGCCCGAGAACCCCGTCCCGGGCTGGCTCGTTACGGACTGCTACCCTCGGAGGGGGGGCTGCTCTGCTCGCGATACGCCGCCAACTGCACGGTCTTGACCCGCGCCCGCGACAAGGCCAAGAGCACCTGTTGCACCTGGCCGTACGTCATATCTTTGTCCGCCCGCAAGTGCACAAGGTCGTCGCTGCGTCGGCCGACCTGACGTGCGATTTGATCGGCCATGTCCGCCACCAAATCGCCGGGCTGGTCGCGATACGCCTCGCTGGTCGGATCGAAGATCTCACGTCGCACGGCATAGACCACTGGGGCCGCTTGTCCTGCCGTCTCGCTGGCCTGGGTAGGCCGGAACACCGAGACCGTCACGCCTGAGTCGTCCTGCTGCTCCGGAATCACCGCGGCGGGGCACCCGGTTGGCAAGGACAACTTATAATTCTCCTGCCCGATTGACCGAAAGATAAGCATGAAAAAGGTGATGAGAATAAAGACGACATCGATCATAGCCGTCAGGTTGAGGCTTACCTCCCCCTTGCCGTAACCGAGTATGCTGGTGACTTTCATGAGAGCTAGGCCCCCGCCCCTAATGCCCCCGTGAGCACGTCGCATCGGTCCGGTTGCTCTTGGGCCAGCTGGCTGAGGACGTCTTCGCCGGCCAAGGCCACTTCGGCCACCAACCCATCGATGCGGTTGCGTATGGACCCGTAGGCAGCCAAGGCCGGTATGGCGGTGAAGAGCCCCCAGAGCGTTGTTACCAGTGCAATGGAAATGGCGCCGGCCAGGGCGTCCGCTTCCGGTTGGCCATGGGCGCGGACGATCCGATTGAAGGCTTCGACCATGCCCCAGACCGTGCCGAACAAGCCGATCATGGGGGCCACGTTACCGATGATATTCAACCACTCGATGCGCCGCAGCAAGAGGGCGGCTCGTTGCTCAAGGGTTTCCGCCATGGCGGCTTCGGCGGCCGCTCGCCCGGCCCGCAACTGCACCAGCCCGGCCCGCAGCGTCGCGGCCAGTACCGAATCCTGGCGTTCCAGATATCCCGTCAATTCCCGCAGGTCGCCGGCGTGCACCAAGTGTTTGATCCGACTCATCGCGGCTGTCGGCATCAACCGGTCACGGCGTATCGTCAATGAATACTGCACGATCAAAGCCAACGTCGCGCACGACAAGGGCAGCAGCACCAACCATACCAAAGGGCCGCCGTCCACAAAGAATCGTTCGAAGTAGCTGGTGCCCGGCCCTTTCACCGGCGGGGCCGCCGAAGCAACGCCCTCTGTGGCAATATCCGTCACGCTAGAGTCCGCTGCATTCTCAGCAGCCAACACCGCGTGCGGGCTCACCCCCAGGGTCAGCCACGCCAGCCCAACTGCCGCCCAGACGCTTAGTACCGTCACCGCCATACTATGTCGCAAAGCACCGTGCTTGCCCATCGGTCCCTTTCCCGTCCCCACTGAGCAACTCTCAGAATCCAACCTGAATCTCATGACCAATGTATGAGAATCGAGCGTTCCTGCCAAGAGAAAACGGGCGTGGCTTGGCGTCTGCCGCATTGGCCCCTTGATAGCGAGGACGCCGGGAAGGACAATGACGCGGTCCTGTTCAGGCGTTCTGGCCGGGCAGCTCCCATCGGAGGGGTTGCACCGGGCCCTTTGTTTGGCCGACTTCATGCAGCCAGCGAGGACATCGAATGGCCAGCCTACACAGCCACCATGCCCGCCCGCACAAGCGCATCCGGCAGTTTGGTGGGGCTGTGCTCACGCTGTGCCTGCTGGCGATGCCGAGCAGGGCTTCAGGGCCCGATAACCTTGGCGGGCCATACCAGGTCGTCCGACTCCTCGTCGATTACCTGGAAGCGGCGCCGGATCTGGGCCCTGCGGCTGGCACGGCCCGCGTCTCCACAGAGACAGGGCCCGACAGGGCAGACCTGCATGTGGCCTTTCGCTTCAAAGAAAATCTGAGCCTCTCCGATTGCTTCGCGAGCGACGAGGCGGGCGAGCAGACCTTTGTCTGCACATGGGCCACTTATCCCGACGGCGCCCTTGAATGGACAGGCCACCTGCTCAGTCTCACCACCGAGGCCGACCAGGCGTTCTACCGTCGACTGGGCTACGACTTTCACCCGCAAACCTTCACAAGAGTCCCTTGGCCGGAGACATCCCCACGCGAAAAGCTCGAAGAGCTACTCGCCGCCGATCGCCTTGACACGACGCTTTCCGCTCAAGGCATGCTTGAAATCGATGCCCACTTCAATGCCGACAACCTGCACGTCACCGCTGCCTTCGACGTGCCCAAAGGCTACAAGCTCAGTCTGTGGAGAACGGCAGTCAGTGCCCCCGACCGCACCCAAAGGCCGCCGACCGGATGCTACCGTGCGCAATGGAAAAACTACGGCTCCGCCGATCAGCCCTACTATTACATTACAGAGGCTTCCTGCGAGAGTGACGGCAAGAAGATCCACATCGAAATCACCCAGTTTGACCCGACCCTCTACCTCTCCGAGGCGGAATTCACCCCGAAAGGGCTCACGATTCCGCCCACCGCCAACGTCCTCGACGAAATCAGTGGCCTGACCTACCCGTTTGGCAAGCCCAATAAGGCAATCCACCCCCTGAGGCCCCCCAGAGAAAAACAGCCTGCTCTGTCCGAGCGGGCCTGGTACCGCAAGTATCTGCTCATAGGCCTGCCCCTGGTCATCCCAGCCGCCCTGATCATGCTCAGCATCAAAATGAAGCGGCGCTCGCAGCAGCGGCCCTCCTGAGCGACGCAGGTGGGCCTTGTGGCTTAGGTGCTTTGTAAGAGCCTCTTGTGCCCCGTTCTTTGAGCTTGCGGGCTCGGTCCTGCCCGCTTCTCTGTCCCGAAACGCGGCCAACTCTTGTGCCGGGCCTGTTTTTCCTTGTCCCTGGCCGCTCCCTTTCATAAACTTAGTGGCATATGACCCTTAGCAAAAAAAATATCGCCCTGCTCGGCTCGACGGGCTCCATAGGTCGCTCCAGTATCGAGGTCATTGAAGCCCTCGCCGACCGGTGCCGACTGGTGGCCGCTACCAGCCACACTAACGCTGGCCTTCTGGCACAACAGGCTCGTCGTCTCCACATCCCCAGAGTCGCCTTGACCAACCCGGCCCTGGTCGACCAGCTGGAAAACGACCTCCACGGCACGGACACCGAGGTCCTCGCCGGCCCCGAGCAGCTCGAAGCGTTTGCATGCGATCCCGATATCGACATCCTCATCGTGGCCGTGGTGGGCGCCGCCGCCCTGCCGGCCGTTCTCGCCGCCGCCCGGGCCGGAAAAACCATTGCCATTGCCAACAAAGAAGCCCTTGTGGTCGCCGGCAGCCTGGTCATGCCCTTAGCAAAAAAGCACAATGCCACCATCCTGCCTGTCGACTCGGAACACTCCGCCATCCTGCAGGCCATGCATGCGGGCGAACCGGACGAAGTGGAAAAGATCATCATTACCTGCTCCGGAGGCCCGTTCCGAGACACGCCGGGCAAGCAGCTCGCCCATGTCAGCCTCCAAGACGCCCTTGACCACCCCACCTGGAGCATGGGACCGAAGATCACGATCGACTCAGCCAGTCTCATGAACAAAGCCCTCGAAATCATCGAGGCTCGCTGGCTCTTCGACCTTGATGCCGACCGTATCGAAGTGCTCATCCACCCCGAGTCCATCATTCATTCCCTCGTCGAATTCCGCGACGGTTCCGTGATCGCCCAGCTCTCCGAGCCCGACATGAAGCTGCCCATCCAGTACGCTCTGACCTATCCCCAAAGACTGCCTGGCCCCGCCAAGCGGCTCAACATGCAGCAATTAGGCCGACTGACCTTCCTGCCGCCCGACACCGAACGCTTCCCCGCCCTCGCACTGGGCTTCGACGTCGCCCGCCGCGACGGTACGGCTGGGGCCGTCTTCAATGCCGCAAACGAAGCCGCTGTCGACGCCTTCCGAGCCGAAAAGATCCCCTTTACCGGCATCGCCGAACTCGTTGGCGACTGCCTGCGTAAACATGAATGGATAGAGAACCCCGACCTTCAACAATTATTGGACGCCGACAGCTGGGCCCGCCAGCAGATCGCCGCCCACGTTAACGCCACTAGCCAGCA
>CAYNXW010000090.1:0-9194 GCA_964401265.1 uncultured Pirellulales bacterium
GTGGCTCAGGGGCGTGAGGTGCGGGCGGTGAGTGAGCGTTATTCGCCTGACGCGGAAGAGCCGGTGAGGGTGGTGAGTGCGGCTCGTATGGAAGCGGTAGCGGCGTACGGGCAGAAGGGTCAGAGGCGGCGTGAGGGTGCTATTTTGCCTGAGCCGATACGGGGTGGCGTGCAGGTGACGGCGCGGGGGACGGCGCCGACGCTGGGCGACGGGGTGGCGCAGGGTGCTGTGGTCTCGGCGGCGCGAGGGCATCAGGGGGCGGGTTCGGCATCGGGGCGGTTGCATTTTTACGAGGGGGCGGCGGCGCGGTCGGAGGGTGGCGTGGTGAAGGCGGGGCGGTCTGTTGCGGATGGCCAGGATGGCGTTTCGGTGGAGGTGGTGCAGGTATCGGCTATATCTGGGATGGAGAAGGTCGAGGACGTAGGTGTGCTGCGGGGCGGCGGTGCGGACGGGCGGGATCTGAGGGCGCCGGCGGGGGCGATTCGTCGTGTAGCGGGTGGAGGGGAAGCTGGTGGCGGTCAGGCGGCGGGGCCGGTGGAGGCGTCCCCGGAGACGGTGGTGGCGCGTCTGGAGCGTCGTTTGCGGGAGAAGCCGGAGGACACGTCGGCGGCGTTGGCGTTGTATCATTTGTATTTGGCGCAGGACGAGCCGGCGAAGGCGCGGGCGTTGTTGGCGTCGGATCCGGAGCAGGCGAATGAGACGTTGGCGGCCTTGGAGCGGTTGCGGCGGCAGGTGGCGAAGTCGGCGGATTTGCGGATTGCTGGCCTGAAGATTTGTCAGGAGGTCAAGGGGTTTGGTCGGTACACGGAGGTGGACGAGCAGGTGCTGAGCAGCGGGTCGCCGCGGGGGGTGTATGTGTATTTTGAGTTGGAGAATTTTGCGAGCGAGCGGAACGGGGAGGGGCAGTATTCGTCGTCGATACGGGCTCAGATCGTGCTGGTGGATGAGGACAATGAGCCGGTGGTGAGTTTGCCGTGGACGGACGTGCCGGACACGCCTTCGTTTAGTGCGCGGGAGGATTTTTATCTTCGGGCGTTGTTGAAGGTGCCGACGTTGAAGCCGGGCAAGTATCGTTTCACGGTGCAGGCGGAGGACAAGCTGGCGCAGAAGCGGGCGTTGCCGCGGCATTATCGTTTTGAGGTGAAGGCGCGGTCGGTGGCGCGTAAGGGCGGGGGCGAACGGTGAGGGTGGGAAGCGTTGGGGGTCGCTGATGCAGGGCAATCGCATCTGATTGGTCACGCTGAAGGGTGAATTCTTACAGGAGCGGGTGGCTGTAAGAATCCCCCGATTTTACATCGGGGGCTGGTCATGTTTTTCTTCGGAAGCGTTTGGGGTCGATGTCTAGTTGGGTGGCTTTGTAGCGGATGATGCGTGGTGTGGCGCCGAGGTCGCGTGCGGCGGCGGCGAGGGAGCCGTTTTGTCGTTTGAGGGCATCGATGATGATGTCGCGTTCGAAGAGGCTGACGCGCTGGGCGAAGGAACCGTCGCCAACGGTGTCGGAGGCGTCGGAGGTTTGGAGGGTGGGGGGCAGGTGGTGGCCCTGGATGACTCCTTCGTGGGCGAGCAGTACGGCGCGTTCGATGCAGTTTTCGAGTTCGCGGACGTTTCCGGGCCAATGGTAGGCGACCATCATGTTGATGGCTGGGGTGGAGATACGGCGGATGTCTTTTTTCATACGGGAGGCGTGTCTTTCGATGAAGTAGTCGGCGAGTTGGAGGATGTCGTCTTTTCGGTCTCGTAGAGGTGGCAGGAAGATGGGGAAGACGTTGATGCGGTAGTAGAGGTCTTGTCGGAAGAGGTTGTGGTCGACGGCTTGTTCGAGGTCTCGGTTGGTGGCGCAGATGATGCGGGTGTTGGCGCGGAGGGTTTCGTTGGAGCCGACGCGTTCGAATTCGCGTTCCTGGAGTACGCGGAGGAGTTTTACCTGTATGGCGGGAGAGAAGTCGCCGATCTCGTCGAGGAAGAGGGAGCCTCCGGCGGCTTGTTCGATGCGTCCTTTTCGGGTGCGGATGGCTCCGGTGAAGGCACCTTTTTCGTGGCCGAAGAGTTCGGATTCGAGGAGAGTTTCGCTTAGTGCGGCGCAGTTGACGCGGACGAAGGCTCCTTTGTCGCGGGGGCTGGCGAAGTGGATGGCGTGGGCGACGAGTTCTTTTCCGGTGCCGGATTCGCCTCGGATGAGGACGGTGGTATCGGAGGGTGCGACCTGGTGGATGGCCTGGTAGACTTCGCGCATGGCGTTGGAGTTGCCGATGATGTTTTCGGGTCGGAAGCGGTCTTCGAGTTGGGAGCGTAGTCGGAGGTTTTCATCTTCGAGGGCTTGTCGGCGAGCGGCTTCGGCGCGGCGTGACTGGACGTAGTGGGCCAGGACGCCGGCGACGATGGTGAGGACGCGGACATCTTCGTCGAGTGAGGCGACTTCTTCGAAGATGCGGTCGACGTTGAGGGCGCCGAGGACGTTTTGGCCTAGTTTGATGGGGACGCAGATGAAGCTGATTTCGTTTTTGCCGATGGTTTTTCGTCGTTCGAGTCGGTCGAGGAAGAGGGGTTCCTGGGAGACTTTGGGGACGACCATGGGTTTTCCGGACTGGACGACGCGGCCGGTGACGCCCTCGCCGAGCTGATATTTGATGGTTCGTCGTTGTTTTTCGGTGATGTCGTGTGCGACCTCGACGGAGATGTGGCTGCCGTCGGGGCTGAGCAGTACGACGGTGCCTCGGGACATGCCCAGGTCGTTGTGTAGGGTGTCGAGGACGGCGGAGAAGACTTGGCGGTCGTTCTGGCCTTCGGCGAGGATGCGGCTGATTTTGTAGAGGGCTTCGAGTTCGCGGGTGTGTCTTTCGGCGTGGGCGAGCTTGATTTCGACTTTGGTTCCATGGGGGGGCATGGTTTTTCTCCTGTTTTTGGCCAGCCTGGGGGGTAGCGGCGGCCATAAAGTTACAATATTGTACTTATCAAGTCGCAGAAAAACAAGTATGTAACTTTTGTGGGAGAGAAGGTCCGGTCGCGGAAGGTCTTAAGTGCTTTCTTTTCAGGCAATTACAGTTTTGTTGTTTTTTGGCACAAACGTTGCGATAGTAGCAGGGCAGAGCCTGGCGAAGGGCCGGGTATGTATTGGCAAGCGAGATAGCGTTTACTGAAGCAAAGGAGAGTCGCGTGGACGCAAGGCAAGTGAAGGAGCGGAGTCGGGCAGGCGTGGGGATGGTATTGTTGGGAGCGTTGGCGTGGTTGCCTTTGAGCGTGGCGCGAGCGGAGGAGTCGCCGGCGGGTGGGGACCAGGTGGCGTCGCGGTTGGGTGTGGCGTTGGACACGACGTGGGTGAGCAAGTATGTGTGGCGGGGTTATGATTTGTTTGATGATCACGCGGCGTTGCAGCCTAGCGTGGATGTGGATTTGTTCGGGACGGGTTTCAGTATGAACGCGTGGGGTGCGATTCCGATGGGCACGGGCAGCAATAACCAGGGCGGCGGGATCAACCAGTGGCAGGAGTACGACTACACGCTGGCGTACAGTAAGACGCTGTTCGCGGAGGAGCGTTACGCAGTGGAGCTGGGAGCGAACTATATTTATTACGATTTTCCGAAGCTGAATCACATGGCGGATAGCCAAGAGATCGGGGCGAGCGTGGCGTTGCCGAATTTGCTGGAGATTGGCGGTAGCGCGTTGGTGCCGAGTTACAGTGTGGGCAAGCTTTGGCCGACGTCGTCGGGGGTGTCGGACGTAGCGGGCGGCTATCACGGGCTGGGGCTGGGTTATGAGGTGGCGGTGCCGGAGACGGATTTGACGCTGAGTTTTTCGGGGGAGGTGGCGTACAACGACGGTCTGTTCGGTTCGGATCACGACTGGAGTCATTCGACGTTTGGGGTGTCGACGAGTGTGCCGGCGGGGCCGGTGACGCTGACGCCTTTTGTGTATTATCAGGTGTCGATGGACGACAGTGTCAACGACGAGGACGAGATTTATGGGGGTGTTAGCGCGAGCATAAGCTTCTAGGAGAAGCAGCGGCTCAAGCACGACAAGGTCGCGTGTAGGCGACTGTTCCAGAATTAACCATTAAGGCGTCCCTGAGGCGTTTGCGGTATCGGTGCGCCCAGAGAGCGTGGCGATACAAGACACGGGAGATGATTTATGAATCGGTGGCAGATAAGAAGATTGTTGTTAGCGGTGGTGGTGCTGGGTTTTGGCTCGGTGGGTTGGGGGGCGGAGGTTTCGGCTGATGGGCCCAGCGCGGCGGCGTTGGTGGAATCGCTGGAAACGAATTTGAATGTGGTTTGGACGTGCGTGGCGGCGTTTCTGGTGTTTTTCATGCAGGCGGGTTTTGCCATGGTGGAGGCGGGGTTCACGCGTGCGAAGAACGCGGTGAACATTGTGATGAAGAACCTGATGGATTTTTCGATAGGGACGCTGGCGTTTTTTCTGTTGGGTTATGGTTTGATGTTTGGGGAGACGAACGGGTTGTTCGGGACGACGGATTTCTTGGTTCGGGGTGTGCTGGGCAGCGCAGAGCACTGGGACTATACTTTCTTGATCTTTCAGACGGTCTTTGCGGGGACGGCTGCGACGATTGTCTCGGGGGCGATGGCGGGTCGGACGAAGTTTCGGGGGTACTTGTGTTACAGCGTGTTTATTTGTGCGTTGATATATCCGGTATTTGGTTCGTGGGCGTGGGGGGGGCTGTTGCACGGCGGCGGCTGGCTGGAGCGGCTGGGTTTTGTGGATTTTGCGGGGTCGACGGTGGTGCATTCGATAGGCGGCTGGCTGGCGTTGGCGGGCGCGATCGTGCTGGGGCCTCGGATTGGCAAGTATGGTCCGGACGGCAAGGCGCGGGCGATACCGGGTCATAACATTACGCTGGCGGCGTTGGGTGTGTTTATTTTGTGGTTCGGGTGGTTTGGTTTCAACCCGGGCAGCACGACGGCGGGCAACGGGGAGATCGGGCGGGTGGCGGTGACGACGAATTTGTCAGCGGCGGCGGGGGCGGTGCTGGCGATGGTGATATCGTGGATGCTGTTTAGGAAGCCTGACGCGTCGATGTCGTTGAACGGGGCGTTGGCGGGTTTGGTGGCCATTACGGCGGGGTGCTACACGGTGACGCCCGTGGGTGCGATGCTGATTGGCGCGGTCGCGGGGGTGCTGGTGGTGGTAAGTGTGGTGTTTGTGGATCGGGTGTTGAAGGTGGACGATCCGGTGGGAGCGGTTAGCGTGCACGGGGTGTGCGGAGCGTTCGGGACGCTGGCGTGCGGGTTGTTCAACGCGGAGGCGGCGTTGGGGATAGGGCAGGCGAGCACGGGGTTGTTTTATGGCGGCGGTGTCAGGCAGCTGGGGGTGCAGTTGGCGGGGGTGGGGGCGGGTTTTGCCTGGGCGTTCGTGTTGGGTCTGGTGCTGTTTGTGGCGATCAAGAAGACGGTGGGGCTGCGGGCGAGTGCTGAAGAGGAAGTGAAGGGTCTGGATATTGGTGAGCACGGCATGGAGGCGTATGCAGGTTTTCAGGTGTTTACGACGCAGTAGGCCGGGTGGGATGATACGTATACGGGTAAAGGCACATCCAAAGAGGTGTTTCACGACAGCGATATAAGGAGATGTTTGATGAGATTGGTTATAGCGTATATTCAGCCGGAGCGGCTTAACGACGTCAAGCAGGCGTTGTACAAGGCAAAGGTGCACAAGATGTCGGTGACGAACGCGTTGGGGTGCGGCCAGCAGATGGGTTATCATGAGTCGTACCGGGGGGTGGACATGGAGGTGAATCTGTTGAAGAAGGTGCGGCTGGAGATTGCGGTGAACGAAACGTATGTTCAGCCGACGATTGACGCGATTGTGGCGGGGGCGAAGACGGGTCAGATTGGTGACGGCAAGATTTTTGTGGTGGCGTTGGAGCGCTGCGTGCGGATTCGCACGGGGGAGGAGGGACACGAGGCGATCGGGTGAGTGAGGCGCTAACACGGCCAGGCTTGCGTTGCGTTGTGGCCCGGGCAAACGCTGCCACTCGCCGGCACGCGTCGGTCGGCCATCAAGAAACAGCATGGGTAAGAAGACTTATCCATCCTACATACTCATCCGAAGTTCCAATCTCAGCAGGAGTCCACACTATAGTATACAAAACGCAAGAGAACACGCTAAAGCGTGAACTCTTACATTGGAAGTAACATTTAGAAGTTCATGAAACGTGCGGGCTAGTCAGTATCGGGATGTTCTTGTGCGTGTTTATGGGCAGTGGTGTGGTCCATGACGTCTTCTTCGGCGAGCATCGTGTGGTGGGGCGGTTTTTCGTGGAGTTGTTCGGCGGCTTGGCGGACGGCGCTTTTGACGGCGACGAGGTCGATCATGCTGCGGACGGAGTTATTGAGGAAGCGAAAGCGGGTATCGCGGTCGCTGTCCCAGTTGATGGGGAATTCGCAGATGTGGTAGCCATGTTGCTGGGCGCGGAGGATGATTTCGACGTCGAACATGAAGCGTTCGGAGGTGCACTGCTGGTAGAGGAATCGGGCGACGTCGCCGCGGTACAGTTTGAAGCCGCACTGGGTATCGGTGATATGGTTGGGTATACCCATGAAGAGGTGGACGAGTCCGCGGAAGATTTGGGAGCAGACGCGTCGATGGGGCAGGTGTTTGTGGACGATATGGCTGCCGTGCATTCTGCGGGAGGCGTGGGCGAGGTGGCAGTGGCGTGTTTTTAGTATAGCGAGTCCTGTGGTCGCGAATTCGTAGTCGATGCACAGGCCGCTGTCGGCGAAGAGGACGTACTGGCCCTTACTGGCGAGGACGCCGGTTTTGACGGCGTGGCCTTTTCCGCGGTTGGGGTGGTAGGCGATGACGTTTCTTTTGATATGGTCGGGAATTGGAGCCTGTTGGGCGTTGTGGGCGGTCTGGTCGGTGCTGCCGTCATCGACTACGATGATTTCGCCGGAGAGGTGGTGTTTACCGAGGAAGTCGGCAGCGGCTTGGACGTCGCGAGCGATTTTATTGGCTTCGTTATAGGCCGGTATGACGATGGACAGTTCCATTGCACCTCGCTGGGTTTGTGTTGTTATGGTCTGCGTTGTCTGGCGGGCCACGGTAGTGGTAGTATAGCGGGTGGAGGGGAGGCCGTAAAGGCGCGGGGTGTAGGCGTTTTGGGGGGTGCGTTTGAGGGTGCAGGGGTGGAATTTTGGGTCGAGAGTCCCTATCGTTTAGTATGAAGGGTGTTGAGGGGTTGCGGCGGGCCCATTGGTTGTATAGGTTAGGGTCGCGAGGCGGGTTGTCGTAACGAGGGAGAGGTAGCGGAGGCGAGGTGGTTATGGATGTGCGTAAGGCCTTGATTCGGGTGAGCGAGTCGTTGTGGGAGCTGCCGGTGACGCATAAGGCGGGGATGCGGGTGCCGGGTCGGATTTTTGCGAGCGAGGGCTTGTTGGGTGAGATGGACGCGGGGGTCTTCGAGCAGCTGGCCAATGTGGCGACGCTGCCGGGGGTGGTGGATCACGTCTACTGTATGCCGGACGGTCATTGGGGGTATGGTTTTCCGATAGGTGGTCTGGCGGCGACGGATTTGGAGGAGGGTGTGATATCGCCGGGTGGGATTGGTTTTGACATTAATTGCGGGGTACGTCTGATTCGGACGGATTTGACGGAGGCGGAGGTAAGGCCTCGTTTACGGGCATTAGTGGATCGTCTTTTTGAGCGGATACCGGCGGGGGTAGGGGGCAGGGGTTTTGTGAAGATGTCGCGTGATGAGTTTCGGGAGCTGACGGAGCAGGGTTCGCGTTGGTGTCTGAAGCATGGGTATGCACAGCAGGAGGACCTGGAGCACACGGAGGAGGGAGGTTGGATGGGGAGGGCGGACGCGAGGAAGGTGTCGGACAAGGCGGTGGAGCGGGGTTACGGCCAGGTGGGGACGTTGGGTTCGGGCAATCATTATCTGGAGATCCAGGTGGCTCGGCGGGAGAACGTGTTTGATGGGAAGCTGGCGCGTGCGTTCGGGATTGATCGGCCGAACCAGGTTGTGATCATGCTGCATTGCGGCAGTCGGGGTTTTGGGCATCAGTTGGCGACGGACTATTTGCGTCGTTTTCTGGGTGTGATGACGTCGAAGTATCATTTGTCGACTCCGGACAGGGAGTTGGCGTGTGCGCCGTTTGCGTCGCCGGACGGTCAGGATTATTTTGCGGCGATGAATTGTGCGATCAACATGGCGTTTGCGAATCGTCAGGTGATATTTCATCGGGTACGTGAGGTGTTTTCGGAGTTTTTTCATAAGGATCCGGATGCTTTAGGGATACGGCAGGTTTACGATGTGTGTCACAACACAGCGAAGATTGAGAAGCACACGGTGGGTGGCCAGGAGCGTGAGGTGCTGGTGCATCGTAAGGGGGCGACGCGGGCGTTTGCGGCGGGGATGGGTGATTTGCCCGCGGCATACCGCGAGACGGGTCAGCCGGTGATTATAGGCGGGAGTATGGAGACGGGTTCGTATTTGCTGGCGGGGTCAGCGAGCGGCAAGCAGGCGTTTTACACGACGGCGCACGGTTCGGGGCGGACGATGAGTCGTCGTCAGGCGAAGCGGACGTTTCGGGGCAGCAGTTTGCTCAAGCAGATGGCATCGCGGGGGATACAGGTGCGTGCGGTGAGTCTGTCGGGTCTGGCGGAGGAGGCGGGTGGTGCATACAAGGACATTGACGCGGTGGTCGCGGCGACGCAGAAGGCGGGCTTGAGTGTGCCGGTGGTTCGTCTGTTGCCGATTGGGAACATCAAGGGGTAAACGAGTTGCAAGGTCAAGGGTGTCAGCGTCTGGGGGGTGGATGTTGGCGAGCGGTCAAGGGGATTTGATGCCTTATTATTATCGAGACGATTTGGCGACGGGTGACGTGGCGTTTGAGGCGACGGGGGAGACGTTGGAAGAGATGTTCACGGCGGCGAGCGAGGCGACGGTGAACACGATGGTTGCTGATTTAGGTACGGTCGACGAGCAGGATGAGTTGACGATCGCGTTGCAAAGCGAGGCATTGGATATGCTCTTGTTTGATTTTCTTGGGGAGTTGATATATTACAAGGACGCGTGTCAGTTGTTGCTTCGCGTGGGGGAGGTTCGTATCGAGCAGGAGCAGGGGGAGTACCGTTTGACGGCTCGGGCGTGGGGCGAGCCGGTGGACGCAGGCAAGCACGATCTGGTGGTCGCCTATCTGGGCGAACTGCGGCCCGGCGAACGCAACGGCTGGGCCCAG
>CAYNXW010000091.1:0-9169 GCA_964401265.1 uncultured Pirellulales bacterium
TGTTTGATGAATTGATAATATAGAACAAAATACTCATGTTCACGGTGCTCCCGAGTTAGCTCTTGCGCAACGAAACGGTTATCCGTGAACATTACACGGACCTTTATTCTGTCCTCCGCTACGAGATCGAAAAACGTATCCATCATCGTGATATACTTGCTCAAGTAACACGTGCTAACCTTCGTCCATTTGATCTCGCCATTAAGGCCAACCTCCTCTCTGGCCTTTTCCAGCGCCAAGCTGACTCCCTTAAGATGCTCAGAACGAATCAGTACGCCCCCAAAAAAGTTAGAAAACTTGACGCCACGTCTGATTGACTCATCAGCATACAGTATGAATTCTCTGCTCATGACAAAAAGGCAAGCCTCCCTGACGCCTTACTTGACAATCCTATCAATCAAAAACACCTAGTCTCTTACTCGGACTCTCCCCCCGCACCACTGTCCAAAAACTCCTGCAAAATCGTACACGCCGCCAACATGTCCCGACGACGCTTACGCTTGTCCCGCGTCAAACCACTCTCCGCCAACAGCTCATCCGCCTGACTGCTGCTTAGCCGCTCATCCTGCAAATACACCGACTGGCCCAACACCCCCGCCAGACCCTCCGCAAACCCCCGCGTCAACTTCGCCTGAAACCCCTCGCTACCGTCCATGTTCAAAGGCAACCCCACCACCACCGCCTCTGCCGCCTCCTCCCTTACCACCTGCTTGATCGCCCCCCAAAGCTCGTCCTCCCTGGCCGGATCAGCCGCCAACTGACGCAATGGCGAAACAAACGTCTCGCTCGCATCGCATATCGCCAGCCCCACCCGCCGTTGACCATAATCTATCGCCAATATCCGCATCGCTACCGAAACCGCGCGTTCCCGTCCGCCTCCATCCGGGCCAGCAAATCCTTCAAACGCTCCGTCTCCTCACGCCGACAGATCAACGTCGCGTCCTTCGTGTGCACAATCACCAGATCCTCCACATGAATCCCCGCAATCAAATGGTCTGGCGACTCGCTGATCACAATATTGTTACTGCTGTCAATCCACTCGTGCAACGTCCCCGGCGTCGCAATGTTATCATACCCGTCCGACTCCCCCACACTCTCCGCCAACGTCTCATACGAGCCGACATCCACCCAATGACAGTCCAGCTCGCACATGTAAACCTCCTCCGCCCGCTCCATCACCCCGTAATCAATGCTGATCTTCTTTAACTCAGCAAATTCCGCCTCCAACACCTCCTGCCGCCGCGATGACCCCCACGCCTCGCCAATCCGCTTCAAACGGACACCATTATCCGGCAAAAACCGCTCCAGACATTTCAAAATCGTCTCCACCCGCCACACAAACATCCCGCTGTTCCAGCAATAACGCCCCGACCGAATATACTTGTGCGCCGTGCTCTTGTTCGGCTTCTCCTTGAACGCCTCCACCCGAAAAATCCCGTCGTGCTCCGCCTCCGCCTCCTCGCCCCGCTTCAAATAACCCAACCCCGTATGCGCGTAACTCGCCTTGATACCAAACGTAAACAACGCCCCCGGATGCGCCCCCGTAAACCGAATCGCCTTGCGAACCGCCTCCTGCAACGGCTCCATCGGCTCAATGATCTGATCCGCACTGAACACCGCCATCGTCGCCCCCGGACTACGAGACGCAATCACCGACGCCGCCAGACCGATCGCGTTGGCCGTGTCCCGACCCACAGGCTCCGCCAAAATGTTCTCCGTCGGCAACTCCGGCAAATGCGAACCAACCACGTCCGCGTATTCCCCATTCGTCACCACCAATATGTGCTGCGAATCAAAAATACCCGCAATACGCTCCATGCACAAACGCAACAACGACTTACGATTGAACAAATCAATGATCTGCTTCGGATGCCCGTGACGACTCAAAGGCCATAACCGCTGACCCGATCCGCCCGCCATGATCACCGCATACTCCATCGCTCACTCCCCGTCGCCGCAAGCTACCGCCGCCCTCCACGACTCTCACCCAACAGCTCGTTGTGTGGACTCTTCAGCCCACCCGACCTCGGTGCTAACGCACTGCCCGCTCAACCAAAAGCCTGCCAGACCGCCACCCCCTTATGACGGCTCCTGGTCCAACTCAAACACCGCGTGCACCGACCGCAACGCCTTGTCCGCATCCGCCGGATCAATGATGCAACTTATCTTGATCTCACTCGTCGTGATCGCATTGATGTTCACCCGCGACTCCGCCAACGCCTTGAACATCTTCTCCGCCACGCCCGTGTGACTCCGCATCCCTACCCCCACCACCGATACCTTCGCCACCGGATTGTTGCACAACACCTGCTCCAAACCAAACTTCTGACGAAGCTCCTCCACCAGCAACTTGCACTCCGACAAGTCCGAATGCTCCACCGTAAAGCTCGTGCTCGCCCGACCACTCTCGTCCACCGTCTGAATGATGTCATCCACCGCCACCCCGTGCGCCGCAACGTCCGCGAAAATACCCGCCGCCACCCCCGGCTCATTCGGCAATCCCGGCAACACAAACTGCGCCATGTCCTTCTTCACCGCCACACCAGAGACCACGATATGTTCCATCTGTTCTACCTCATGCGTAATCATCGTCCCCGCCGACTCACTAAAACTTGATCGTACGTGCAACGCCACATCATACTTCTTACCAAACTCTATCGCCCGCGAATGCATCACACTGGCACCCTGACTCGCCAACTCCAACATCTCATCATAACTGATACTGTCGATCTTACGGGCCTCCGGCTCCACCCGAGGATCCGCCGTGTACACCCCGTCCACGTCCGTATAGATCTCGCACACCTCCGCATCCAGCACCGCCGCCAACGCCGCCGCCGTCGTGTCCGACGCACCACGACCCAGCGTCGTTATCTCCCCCGACTCGTCCACTCCCTGAAAACCCGCCACAATCACGATCCGACCTCGCTCCAACTCCGACCGCAAACGCTCCCCCTCGATCTTCTGAATCCGTGCCTTCGTGTGCACCGGATCCGTGATCAACCCAATCTGACCCCCCGTCAAACTGATCGCCTCATGCCCCAGCGAATTCACCGCCATCGCCATCAAACTTATGCTCACCTGCTCCCCCGTCGTCAACAGCATGTCCAACTCCCGACGTGGCGGCTGCTCACTGACCTGCCGCGCCAGCGAAATCAACGTGTCCGTCGTCTTGCCCATCGCCGAAACCACCATCACCACCTGCTTGCCCGAAAGCTTCGCCTTCACCGCACGACGCGCCGCACGATGAATCAACTCCGCATTCGCTACGCTCGTCCCGCCAAATTTCATCACGACCAGGCTCATAACACTCACCCTTTCCCCCGCAAAAAATACTCCATCAACTCGTGACCACGCTCAATGCGCAAACCGCTCTTCGCCGCGTTCGCCTCACTGTACCCCAATCCCCCCGTCGACACCACCCCCGACCCCGCCAACGCAAAAGGCACCGGCTTGTCCGAATGCGTCCGCAAACGGATCGGCGTCGGATGGTCCGGCAACACCATCATCCGCCACCGACCACCTCCCTGCAAATGCTTCAGCACCGGACCCACAATCTCCTTGTCGATCTGCTCGATCGCCTCGATCTTGCCCTCCACCAACGCCCCATGACCCGCCTCGTCCGGCGCCTCCACGTGCACCACCACCAGATCATGCTCCGACAACGCCGACAACGCCGCCGCACCCTTGCCCGCGTAATTCGTGTCCAGATAACCCGTCGCCCCCTCCACCTCCACCACGTCCAGACCCGCCAACCTGCCTATCCCCCGCAACAAATCCACCGCCGTAATCACCGCACCCTTCACCCCGTAACGACCCGCAAAACTGTCAAACGCAGGCCGACGACCCTGACCCCACAACCAGATATCCGTCGCCTGGTTCTCTCCCAGATCCCGACGAACCCGGTTCACATCATGCCCCGCCATCAACGACCTCGCCCGCGACATGATCTCCCGCAAATACTTGCCCCCCTTGCCCTTAGGCCAATGCTTCGCCACCGGCTCATCCATGATGTCATGTGGCGGCGCTATCTCCTGCTCAAAATCCAACCCGCCCCGATACACCATCAAATGACGATAACCCACACCAGGATAAAACCGTATCTCCCCACCCGCCAACTCCTCATTCAACGCCTCGATCAACTCCGCCGCCTGCACCGTCTCAATGTGCCCCGCCGAATAATCCACCATCACCCCGTCCGCAATCGTCACCACATTGCACCGGAATATCCAATCCTCAGGACCCACCTCAATATCACGCGCCGCCGCCTCCAATGGCGCCCGACCCGTATAATAACGCTTCGGATCATAACCCAGCACACTCATCAACGCCACGTCGCTACCCGGATGATACCCCCCAGGCACCGTCCGCACCAAACCCTGACGCCCGTGCCCACTGAGCCAGTCCGTGTGCGGCGTATGCGCCCGCTCCAGCACCGTCTGACCGTCCAGCGACGCCAAAGGCTCGTCCGCCGCACCGTCCATCACCACGATTACATACTTCATTGCATCTCTTCCCCTGGCGGCGTCATCACGTGAATACACACCGGCCGCTCCTTCACCACATCCAACTGCGTCAACGCCGCCAACGCCGACCGCACCGACCCTTCACACGCCTCGTGCGTCATAATCACCACCGGCACCCAGTCCTCACGCTCGCTCTCGTGCTGCAAACACGCCGATATACTGATCCCGTGCGACCCCAACACCTGCCCGATCTGAGCAAACACACCAGGCCGATCCACCGCCAGCATCCGCAGATAAAACCGACTCTCCACCTCCGCCGCCGGACATAGCCTCGCCTGCTCTCCCGATACCCCCAGCCCCCGCGTCGCCGCAAAACTACGACCCGCGTTGCCCCGACCCACCTCGATCACATCCGCCACCACCGCACTGGCCGTCGGCATCATCCCCGCTCCCCGACCATAATACGACGTGTGCCCCACCGCATCCCCAAAAATACTCACCGCGTTAAACGACCCCGACACCTGCGACAAAGGCTCCTCCGCCCGTATAAACGCCGGATGCACCCGAAGCGACAACCCCCCCTCACCCTGCTCCGCAATCGCCAAGAGCTTCATCGCATAACCCAACTCCTGGCCGTAACGAATGTCCTCCAGATCCACACCGTCAATCCCCTCCACCGGAATCGCCCCGAAGTCCACCTCCCGCCCGAACGCCAGCATCGCCATGATCGCCAGCTTATGCGCACTGTCCGTCCCGTCCACGTCCAGCGTCGGGTCCGCCTCAGCAAAACCCGCCGCCTGCGCCTCCGCCAACGCCGTCGCATAATCCTTGCCCTGCTGGCTCATCTCACTCAAAATGTAATTGCACGTCCCGTTCACAATACCATACATCGCCGCCACCCGATTCGCCGCCAGACCCGTCCGAATCGCCCCGATCACCGGCATCCCCCCGCAACAACTCGCCTCGAACGCCACGCATCGGCCGTGCTGCCGCGCCGTCGCGAATATCTCCCGACCCCGCTCCGACAACAACGCCTTGTTCGCCGTCACCACGTCCTTGCCCGCCGCCAGCAACCGCTGCGTAATCTCCCCCGCTATCGTCGTCCCGCCCACCAGCTCCACCGCTATACTGACCTGCCCATCATTTATCACCCGCTCCAGATCACTATGCAGCACCCCCGCCGGCAACGCCACAGGCCGCTTACGCTCCACGTCCGTATCCACCACATGCTTCAATACGAACCGCAACCCCGTCGATTCCGCCAGATCATCCTGCTTCTCCAGCAGTATCTTCGCCACCCCAGCACCCACCGTGCCAAAGCCGATCAACGCCACCTGTATGTCCCGTACCGCCATAAATCTGCCTCTTCCATACACCCCCCTGCCACAAAATCAATCTCAACCTCCCCCCCAACCTGCCATTACCACACACCACCCCCGCATCCATAACTTCCTCAAATACCCAGACTTAAGCGCACACCCCCTCCAGCCCCGCTAATATACCGCATCACGCCACAACCGTCAACCCACTATACACCCCCCAAATCCACCCACTGCCCCCTGCCTTTCGCACCATCCGCACGCGAACCCCGAACTGTCATTGCGAGGAGGCGCCTCGCCGACCTGGCAATCTCAACCTCCCCACCACCTTGCCCGCCCTCTACCCCCACACCCAACGGAGCCCCGCGATCTCATCGCAGGGGCAGACCACCGACCCCATTCCCCTCCCTGCCGCCCCCCCAACTCTATCCCGGACAAAAAAGTAGCCCCCTCTATTTCTTTTATCGTTGCCTACATTCCCGCTCTTTATAGAATAGTCCCATGCCCAAATATCAACCCCGACACCACCATGCCATATCATCTGGAAGCCCGGCTCAACCTCCCTAGGCCGCCACCCCTCGCCCAGCGATTCACCTCTTGAAAAACACAGGCGATGCAAGAGAACAACCCACCAAGCAATTAGCAGGTACGGCGGATGGTAACATCCGCCAATCAGAAACACCTTGTATTATACAAGGTTCATTGAAAAACGAGCTGTGAGCCCCGCAGGCCGCCCACCCCCTGCCCGGCGATTTGACTGGCGAAGAAAAAACATGAAGGCATTGCCACTAATACTGCTGCTACTCGTTGTGGGTTGTAAAGAATCCAGAGAAAATTCTGCACAGCCGACAACGTCTCAAAAAGAATCTGTACCGAAACCAGCGTCGATTGGCCCCCAGTTCTGGAAATACGAAATACCTGAATACAAGAAGACCGACTGCGACGAACGACGCGGCCTTGGAGGGCGTTGGCTCTCGAATAGATACGAACTAAAACGAGGAGTAGAGATATCCCGAAAGGATATTATGGATCGCTTTCGCTCGTCTATGAAAGCCGATGGCTGGCAATCGAAGCCAACGCCTCCACAGAAATATGTCCTGAGTAAGATATTTGAAACCGGAGAAGATGATTTGTATTTCAGTCGCGGGCCCCGCAGCCAAGAACCAGAACACTGGTTTTTCAATATGGCAGTCCACGTAAGTAAAGACGCACGAATAGTCTGCGTGTATTGTGAAGTCGGATGGTAAACACCACTAACAGAAGCGTAGGGCGGACGGCAACATCCGCCGATAATCTCAACCGCACGCCCACCCTTTAAACTCGATACCATAACACCACAAGCCCCCAGCACCGCTGGGCGGCCGTCACCCGCCCACCCTGTGCGTCCTTCTTATCCCCCCAAACCCAACAAAGCAGCCTAGGATGCCTGGCAACAGCCGCCAATCAAAAACACGACCACGCCATCCCAATGCCGCACGTAACCCTCGGACCAACAACGACCAACACACTACCCAACCAACACCCCACCACCTCCAGCCCCCGATGTAAAATCGGCTGATCAAACCCAATCCAACGCCCGCCACAAAATCAGCGAATGCCTCCCCCTCACGCTATCCATGGCCAGGACATCTCGCCCTCTTGCATAACAATCCCTCGCCCCAGCCCAGGCCGCCCTCCCCAGCCGCCTGCCCTTGCCCCGCCGCTCCTCTTGAACTCCTGCAATCCCGTCAAAACCTCTTCTGTAAGAGCCGCGCAGGATGGGCTCCGCCCATGCTGATGTGAATCAACATGAGCGAAGCGAATACCCTATACCCGCTTCTCCTTTCGCTGTCTCCGTCGCTTGCTGGCAACCCTTCTTTTTCTCCTGAACTCTGCAAAAATCGCGTAATCTGCGGTTGTCTTTTCTTCTCTTCCCCACGCCCTTGCCAACTCCGCGCTGACCCCTCTCTTTCCCCTCCCAGACCTCCTGGCTCCGCCCATCTGGATCGCGATTCTGGTGGCAAATCGTGCAAAATGCCCGTGTTAAAATAGGCAGGATAGGCAACTTGGGAGCGTGCGCACTCCTGAAAACCACCCCTCAAAAACACCCCAAAACAGCCTCAGTTCAGCCCAAAAACGTGTCACTTTGACCCCAAAACGGCTCAGTTTGGCCCAATTTCTTCCCCGTTTTTGCCCCCCGCTGACCAGATCGCGCACACTACAATCGTTACAGATTACCTATCTTAACACCACTATTCTTATTTTTTCTGCCACGATCACACACGCCACCCCCGTTTTTCGCCCAAGAATGCACCCCCTCCCGCCGCACTTGCGTCAGCACCCCTGCTATGGGGCCCCGTCGCGCGAGAGCACCTGCACGTCCCGCAAACGATAGTCCGGCTCCTGCGTAAACGTCACCTGCAACACTATCTGCCGCCCCACCGTCGCCTCCGCCGGCAACACCACCGGAATCCGATAACTCTGCGTTATCCCGTCCCAATGCCCCTGATTGGCCTCCACCGACCGTAAATCCACCGTCTGCACCCCCCCGTTCGTAAACCGTCGGCCCCGCACGTCAGCGAACGCCGCCCGATACTCGAAAAACTCAAACCGAAACTGCCCTACCCCCTTGATCGGATCCCCATACTGGTCCCGTAAACGCACATACGCCTCCACCCGCGCCGGCTGATTCTTCGCCACGTCCGCCCCCTTGATCACCGTAAACGAAGGCTCAATATGCACTTGGCTCACCCGAAAAGCCCCCCGACCATCCCCGCCCCGGGGCACGCTGGCCTCCTGACAGCCCGCCAGAGCCATCAGAAACACCACCACGCCCCATACACCCCAAAACCCTGGCCGCTTCCCTGCTATCATCCCGCTGCCCCTTCTCTCACGCCAACGCCGCCCTTACAGGTGACGCAACATATGCCCCATCTTATCCCGCTTGGTCGTCAGGTACCGCCGGTTGTGCTCGTTCGGCTCAATCTCACACGCCACCTGCTCAACTACCGTAATACCATACACTTGCAATCGATTCGTCTTGATCGGGTTGTTCGTCATGTTCCGTATCTGCGTCAACCCCAGGTCCCGGCAAATCTGGGCCCCGATCCCATAATCCCGCTTATCCGCCTTATAACCCAGCCATTCATTGGCCTGTACCGTATCCATCCCCACGTCCTGGAGCTTGTAGGCGTGCAGCTTGGCCGCCAAACCGATCCCCCGCCCCTCCTGACGCAAATAGACAATCGCCCCCTTGCCCGCCTCCTCGATCCGCCGCATCGCCTCGTGCAACTGATTACCACAGTCGCACCGCCGCGAATGG
Source organism: uncultured Pirellulales bacterium (assembly GCA_964401265.1). Lineage (GTDB taxonomy): Bacteria > Planctomycetota > Phycisphaerae > Sedimentisphaerales > SM23-30 > CAYNXW01. The sequence continues at coordinate 9,084 of CAYNXW010000091.1, forward strand.
AAGATATCGCCCGTCAAACACTCACTGTGCACCCGCACCAGCACCGGCTCCGTCTGCTCGATCACCTTGCCGTCACTGCCCTTAAG
>CAYNXW010000092.1:0-9119 GCA_964401265.1 uncultured Pirellulales bacterium
GTGGGACCATGGTATAGCATGAGAGCCAGGTTGCGTAGACCAAGAGGAGTGGTGTTGGTCTATGCACAGCAGATTGTTGGCGTGCAGGTGGGCCGATGGGGTGAGCGCAGGAGACAAAGTCGGGGGTATCGGTGCTTGCTGGAGGCAGTAAGTCTTTGAGAAAGTAGGAATGCGAATGACGATTACGGAATTTCAGAAGTTGATCAGTGAGAAGTATGAGTGGCGTGATCGGGAGCGGGGGACGCCGGCGACGTTTTTGTGGTTTATCGAGGAGGTGGGCGAGTTGGCGACGGCGTTGGCGGGGACGGATCAGGCGAACAAGGAGGAGGAGTTTGGGGATGTGCTGGCGTGGTTGTGCACGCTGGCGAATATTAATGATGTGGATCTGGAGCAGGCGGTGCAGAAGTATTTGGACGCGAAGGAGGGGTATAAGTGAGGGCAGAAGGCAGGAGTTAAAGAGAACCACCAAGGCGTGAAGGCATTACGCAGAGAAGAAAGAAGTTAAACCACGGAGAGACTATGAAACCGGAGCCTCCGGAGAGGGTCCAGGAGGTGGCATGTCGAGAGGGCAAGGTGGTCGTAAGGTTGAGATTGGCGCGTCGGGCTAAGAAGTTCTACTCGCCATGACCATCTGGGCACAGGGTAATAGCAGAGAAGAGTTCTGCAACAATGCTGGAGCTGACATGAGCGGGGCGGGGATTGTTTTGAGCGGGGTTAGTCGTTGGTGAGGGCTTGTTCGACGTTTTGAGGTGTTTGGCGGCGGATGGGGAGGGTGACGGCGAAGACGGCACCTTGGCCTGGGGTGCCGCCGATGGTGATGGCGCCGCCGAGGGCATCGACGAGTTCTTTGACGATGGCGAGTCCCAGGCCGGTGCCGGAATGGGCGCGGGTGACGGAGCCGTCGATCTGTCGGAACTTTTCGAAGATTGTTTCGCGGTTTTCTTCGGCGATGCCGGGGCCGGTGTCGGCGACGCGAATCTGGACGTAATCTTTCTCGACGAGGTGGGCGTGGATATCGATGTGTCCTTGTTCAGGGGTGAACTTGATAGCGTTACTCAATAAATTGAAGAGGATTTGTTGCAGTTTGGAGGGGTCGGATTCGATGAGTCCGAGGGTGTCGTCGAAGTGGAGATGCATGGCGAGGTGTTTTTGCTGGGCGAGAGGGCGGGTGAAGTTGAGCAGGGCTTCGACGATTTCTCGCAGGGAGCAGGGTTGCCAGTAGACTTCGAGTCGGCCGGCCTCGATTTTGGCGAGGTCGAGGAGGTCGTTGATGATGTTGAGGAGGCCTTTGCCGGAGCTGAGGATATTGTCGGCATAGCGAGTGGCTTTGTCGTTGTTTTGGGCGGCGGTTTGATCGCGTAGCAGTTCAGCGAAACCGATGATGGCATTGAGGGGGGTGCGTAATTCGTGAGAGACGTTGGCGAGGAATTCGCTCTTGAGTCGGTTGGATTCGAAGAGGGCGAGGTTTTTGGCTTCGAGTTCCCCGAGTTGCATGTCGAGGGCCCGGTTGCTTTCGCGGAGTCGGTCATGGGCGAGTTTGAGTCGTGCGAGCATTTCGTGGAAGGCGGCGGCGAGGCGTTCGAATTCGTCACCGGTGCGTATTTTTTTCATACTGCTCATGGCTTCCTGCCAGGAGCGGGTGTCGTCGGTGGATGTTTTGGCTTCTTCGTCGATGACGACGTGGTCGGCGGCATCGCGGAGGGAGCGGACCGGTTGGAGGATGAAGCGTTGGGTGATGAGGTAGAAGGCGATGACGGCGATGATGCTGGCCATCAAACCTGCGGCGACGATGAAGATGCGATTGAAGAGCAGGGTGGCGCTGGTTTGTCCTGGGGGTAGGATGACGGAGATGACGCCGACGAGTTGTCCGTCCTGGAAACGTGGGGGGCCCAGGAGTGTCTGGTCCTGGTCGGATTGGTCGCGAGTGGAGCCGTGGCAGGCGGCGGCGAGGCAGGCGCCTTCGGCGCGTACGGCGCGGAGATAGCGGCTGGGGTAGCCTCCGGGCAGGGAGAGGCCTAGTTTTCTTGTCCAGCCGGGCGAGTCGGTGTGATCGGGGTTGGTAAGTTGTTCATCGCCGGTATCGAGAAAGCGAAACATGGTGTGGCGATCTCTATCCTCGAGGAATCGTTTGACGCCATGAAGGAGGAAGGTGTCGGCGGGCAAGTGCAGGGGGGTGGTGTTTGCCTCGGTGTTGGTGGCAGGGTCGGTGGCGGGGGTTGGTTGACTGGCAGGGGTGTTGGTGGTCGGTTGTGGGTTGTTGGCGTCGTGTTGGGGTGGGCTGGGCGAGTCGGAGGCGGGTCGGTTGCGGAGGCGGTTTTGCCAGGTTTCGATGACGTCTTTGGCCAGGTCGGCGGGCAGGCCATGCCACTGGGTGACGGGGCGGTCGTCGAGGACTTGGCGCAGGTTGTCGTGGCGGGGGGGCTCGGTGCCGGTGACGGGAGCGGCGATGGCCGGGCCGGTTCCCTCGGCGCCCCAGAGCGTTTGGCCGTCGAGGGTGACCCAGCGTGCCGGCTGGATGGGGCCTCGGCGTGAGCCGGCCAGGGTCAAGGGGGGGGTGCTGGAGAGGACATCGGTTTGGTTGACCGGTCGGAAGTGGCGTTCCAGGACGTGTTCGACCTCGGCTTCGGCAAGTTCGAGTTTTCCCTGTTCGACGAGTTTGTCGGTCCAGCGGTAGGGCACATAGAGGGCGGCGCCGATGGTGAGGAGGACGGCCAGGGCGAATCCGATGCGACACTTGGCGGCGAGGGAGAGAGAAATACGATACCACTTAACCATAACTGTCCTTATTCAAACTGTCCGTTTGGCTTGGTGGAGGCGCCACGGTTGGGCCGGTTCTGTTGGAGGCGTTTGATCTTGGGCCAGAGGTCCATGCGGTCCTCATTGTGCAAGAAACGGCGTACGATTTTTTCGCTTCGCTGATCATGGTAGGTCAATAACGACATTTGCAGGCGTTTTTCTGCGCGTCCACGTGGCACGTAAAGTGGACGTTGGGCGGTGTTCATGGCCGAGACGTACATGGCGGCGGAGGCACTCAGGGGTGTGGGGGTGAAGTCCTGGACCTGGCGTAGTCGCAGGCCACGTGTTACGAGGTATTGCGTCAGGGCCAGGGCGTCTTGTTTGGTGCAGCCGGGATGGCCGCTCATGAAGTAAGGTACGAGGTACTGTTGTTTGCCGGCCCGGCGAGAGAGGTCGGCGAAGAGCTCCTCGAATTGTTGGTAGAGATCGAAGGGCGGTTTGCCCATGCAAGCGAGTACCTCTGGCTCGTGGTGCTCGGGGGCGACCTTGAGGTGGCCGCCGACGAAATGGCGTAGCAGCAGGCCGAGGTAGTGGCGGTTGGTCAGGGCCAGGTCGTGCCTGATGCCCGAGGCAACGAAGATGTTCGCTCCGGTGGCCTGGCTCCAACGGATCAAGGACTCCATGAGCGTTATGAGGTTGTTGGCCTGGACGGGCAAATGTTTGCAGACGCTGGGGAAGAGACAGCTGGCGCGTGGGCAACGGGCGGATCGGCTGCAGTTGAAGCCGTACATGTTGGCGGTGGGGCCGCCCACGTCGCTGATGGTGCCGCGAAAGGCGGGGTGACGGCGGCAGCGGTCGGCTTCGGCGAGGATGGAGTCGATGGAGCGTGAGGCGATGGTCTTTCCCTGGTGGCAGTAGAGGGAGCAGAAATTGCAGCCGCCGAAGCAGCCGCGGTGGCTGGTGATGGAGAAGCGGACGGTTTCGAGGGCGGGCACGGGGCCCAAGGGGCGGTAGGAGGGGTGCGAATTGCGTGTGAAGGGCAGGTCGTAGACTCGGTCGAGCTCGTCGGTGGAGAGCGGGTCGGCCGGGGGGAGGACGATGACGGTTGCCGCGTCTGTTTCCTGGAGGACGGCTGCGCCGCCGGGGCGGGCCTCCTTCTGGTAGAGCAGCTGGGCTCGCATGACGGCGGCCGGGTCGTTGTGCTGCTCGGCGAGGCTGGGCAGGCGAAAGACGCCGGGGGGCGGGGCCATGCCGGTACGCAGGAGGTAGGAGGTGCCGGCAATGTCCGATAACGCCGAGATGGACTGGCCGGCGGCGAGGCGGTGCGCGATCTGGGCGATGGGGCGTTCGCCCATGCCGTGCACGAGCAAATCGGCCTTGGCGTCAATGAGCACGGGCCTCTTGAGTTGATCTTCGATGTAATCGTAGTGGACGAGTCGGCGCAAGGACGCCTCCAAGCCACCCAGTACGATGGGGATGCCCTTGAAAGCCTGTCGCGCGCGGGCGGCGTAGGCCAGCAGGGGGCGTTCGGGCCTTCGGTCGGGGCGGCCGCCGGGACTGTAGACGTCGCGATTGCGGCAGTGGCCCAGGGAACCATAGCGGTTGAGTCGCGAGTCAACGGCACCGGAAGTGATGCCCCAGAAGAGAGCAGGGGGGCCCAGGGCGCGGAAGGGCTCGACCGTGCGCCAGTCGGGCTGTGCCAGGACGGCGACGCGGTAGCCCAGGCTTTCGAGCCAACGTCCGATAATAGCGGCCCCGAAAGAGGGGTGATCGACGTAGGCATCGGCCGTAACCAATATAATGTCAGGTTGGGCCCAGCCGCGGTGTCGGAGTTCAGCCATCGTGGTCGGCAGCAACTGCGCAGGAGGATGGGCTTTCGCGTACGCTGGCGGTTTGGCTCTCTCTTGCCTGGTCTTTGCTTTTGGTGGCATATGGATATTGTACGCCTTAGCTATGGGTCAGTTCAACTGTCCAGACAAGGTGTGTAGAGAAGGTTTTATGAGGTCTAAACGGGTGCCGGTGGAGGTATTGGGCAGACATGGGTGTCGCTTTGGGGGAAAGGGGCATTGGGCGGCGAGCGTGGCGGGCGACCAGGGTGAGTGTCTGTCACCTTGGCAGATGGCTGGGGGCGGGGAGCACATTTTGACAGAAGGCCGCTGGGGCAAGCCGGTGGCGGAGGGCTCTTGTGGAGAGCCAAGGCCAGTTATCCAGAGAGGGGCTCGACTTAGGTGTTGCTGTAAAAGGTTGTAAGGTAAGAGGTTACGATTCGGTGTGTCGAATGTGCTCTGGTGGGGCGTGCCGGACGGGTCCGCCGATGATCTTTGGCATGGGCTTTGCGAAAAGAGGTGACAGATGGAAGCGGTTCGCACGGAGCGAGCGTGAGGAAAACGAGGGCGATGGCTCAAAAACTGTCACAACCTGAAAGCTTCAATGTGCTGATAAGCAACGCGAACTGGGCGTGGCCCCAGGCGGTTGCGCAAATCTTTCAGCCACGGGGATTTAACGCGTTGGTGGCCAATTCGGCCGCTGACGTGGTGCGGCTGGTGGCGCGGAGCCAAGTGCATCTGGCGATCCTGGATATGGTGATGGGGGACCTTTCGGGGACGCAGGCGTTGAAAATGATAAGGCAGCATGATGAGCTGGTGCCCTGTATTTTGCTGGCTCGCCACCCGGGGGAGAAGGTGTTGGCCGAGGCGTTGGCGCTGAATGCCTATTCGGTGCTGGACAAGCCGGTGGACCTGAGTCTCTTGGCGAGCCAGGTGGATCGGCTGTTTTCGAAGTATTATGCGTGAGGGTGCCGGCGGCGGCACCATAAGTTGTATAGATAACAAACGGAAAGAAACCGTAGACTTTGGATGGTTATTAGAAAGGAGCAACGAACCCGATGAAAATCAGACCCCTCGCAGATAAGGTCCTGATCAAGCGCCTGGAGGCGGAGACTAAGACGAAGGGCGGCATTGTGCTGCCGGATACCGCCAAGGAGAAGCCGCGTCGCGGCAAGGTGGTCAGGCTGGGCGATGGCAAGCTGCTCGAGAGCGGCCAGCGCAGCGCGTTCCAGGTGAAGGAAGGGGATGTGGTGCTGTTTTCCTCTTATGGCGGCACGGAGATCAAGGTCGATGGTGAGGAATTTCTCATCATGGACGAATCGGACATCATGGCGATTTTAGGGTAGGTTGGCGTGAGGCGGGCGCGAGCAGGGTGCCCGGTTGGCGTGGACTGATAGCAACGAGAAGAACCTCGATAAGGAGATGAGTATATCATGGCAGCGAAAAAGATTATTTTTGACAACGAAGCGCGGCAAGCGGTTCGCGACGGTGTTCGGCAGCTGGCTCAGGCAGTGAAGGTGACGCTGGGGCCGGCCGGTCGCAACGTGGTGATCGAGAAGTCGTTCGGTTCGCCGACGGTGACGAAGGACGGCGTGACGGTGGCCAAGGAAGTGGAACTGGAAGACGCCTGTGAGAACATCGGGGCGCAGATGGTCAAGGAAGTGGCCTCGAAGACGTCGAACGCGGCGGGCGATGGCACGACGACGGCGACCATTCTGGCTGAAGGCATTTTTGAGGAGGGTCTCAAGAATGTGGTCGCCGGCGCCAAGCCAGCGGAGTTGAAGCGGGGCATCGACAAAGCGGTGCAGGCGGTGGTGGACAAGTTGTTCGAAATGAGCATTGCCGTGGAGTCGAGCAAGCAGATCTCGCAGGTGGGCACGTGTGCGGCCAACCAGGAAGCGGAGATCGGCAAGATCATCGCCCAGGCGATGGACAAGGTGGGCAAGGACGGCGTGATCACGATCGAGGAAGGCCGGACGCTGGACACGACGGTGGATCTGGTGGAAGGGATGCAGTTTGACAAGGGATATCTGTCACCCCATTTCGTGACGGATATGGAGACGATGAGTTGTGAATTGGAGAAACCTTTTATCCTGATTCACGAGAAGAAGATTTCGGCGATTAAGGATTTGGTGCCGATTCTGGAAAAAGTGGCGCAGGCGGGTCGGCCTCTGCTGATTATTGCCGAGGATGTCGAGGCCGAAGCGTTGGCGACTCTGGTGGTCAACAAGCTTCGCGGAACGCTGCAGTGCGTGGCGGTCAAGGCGCCCGGTTTTGGCGACCGTCGCAAAGCGTTGTTGCAGGATATGGCGATTCTGACGGGCGGCCAGGCTATTTTTGAGGACCTGGGTATCCAGCTGGAGAATATTGACGTTGCCGACCTGGGTCAGGCCAAGAAGGTCTCGATCGACAAGGACTCGACCACGATTATTGAGGGTGCCGGCAGTACCGAGGAGATTACCGGCCGCATCGAGCAGATCAAGAACGAGATCGAGATCACGACGAGTGATTACGATACGGAGAAGCTGCAGGAGCGACTGGCCAAGCTGGCGGGCGGCGTGGCGCAGATCAACGTCGGCGCTGCGACCGAGGCCGAGATGAAGGAAAAGAAGGCGCGTGTGGAAGACGCGTTGCACGCGTGTCGGGCCGCGGTGGAAGAAGGCATTCTTCCCGGTGGCGGCACGGCGATGCTGCGGGCGCTGGCGTCTCTGGACAAGGTCAAAGCGACCGGCGACCAGAGGGTGGGCGTGGACATTATCCGTCGCGCGCTGTCGGCTCCGATCAAACAGCTGGCGAAAAATGCCGGACTGGACGGGTCGATTGTGGCGCAGAAGGTCGCCGAAGGTGGCAAGGATGACGTGAACTTCGGGTATGACATCATGCGGGAGAAGTATGGTGACATGATGGAGTTTGGCGTGATCGTGCCCACGAAGGTAGAGCGTACGGCGTTGCAGAATGGAGCGTCGATTGCTGCATTGCTGCTGACGACGGACGCGGTGGTCAGCGAGATTCCCGAGAAGAAGGCTGAGCCGGCCGCTGGCGGCGGGATGCCTGGCGGCGGGATGTACTAAGAAGACGTGACGAGCGAGCGGGTGTCCTTCGGGGCGCCCGCTTTTTTTTGTTACGGCGGAGGATGGCTCTCATGGCACGGTTCTTTCAATACTGGCGCCATTATCGCGGCGGGTGGCACGGGCAGGCGTGGGCATCTACACCGTGGGGGTCCCTTTTATACGGTAGCGTCAAGACGCTGCTTGTCTGCAGTGTGGGTCTTATTGGTCTGGGCGTTCTGGTGCTCCTCTTTCACCGAGTGCTGGCGTTTTTGGTGGCGGGGCTCTGCTTCTTACTGGCCTTGGTATGTCTTAAATGTGCGTGGCGTGTCTATCGTGACGCCCGTGTTTCGACTCACCGCGCTGGTCGTATTCATGTCGATGTTGTCGAGCATAGTGGCGACGGCCCAAGGCGGTAAGGTGGCCGAGAGGCAATAGAGATATTGTATAGCGGGGACATCGGCTGACGCTGCTGGGTGCATGGCCGCGCCGGGCAGGCGTGGGCGTGCTGGGCAGGTGTGGACACGATAGGTAGGGTCGACTACACATTCTTTTGTGATGGGTCGTCAGGGCTATAGCGGATCGCTGGGGGCGACTATAGCGGCGCGGCGTTCGTCCGATAACCTATTTCGGACTAATGGCAGGTGCCAGGGCATTTCTCTTCCGTTGCGGGGCGGGGCCACCGGCAATCGCATATCATGAAGGGGTCAAACGACAGGCGCAAGGCATCCGGCGGGCCTTTCGATCTGGGGGCCGGCAGCGAGCTAGAGGCAGAGACGGTCTGCGAGCGGGACGGTGTCTCGCAAGGTGGTGTCTCTTGGGGCTGGGTGGCTGCAGGTTGCGGCGTTGATGTTCCACGTGAAACGCGGGGGGGGGGCACTATTGATAAGGGGTTTGCAGTTACGTGTGAGGCCGTCGGTCTTGCCACGTGAAGCAGGCAGTGGGGAGGCGAGGGGTTGGCGAGCGGCTGATTGGCACTTTCTTGGCGGAGGGAGGGCCGGGGTGCTGTATTCGTTGCCATTTTCGTTGGGTGAGTTGGCAGTGGCAGGTGTTTTGGGGTGATGATGGGGTGCGAGCAAGCCAATGGCAGGTATGTTCCACGTCAAACGTGGGGCAGTCGGCGATGCTTGACTGTGAAGTCCACGGGCCACACCGTGTGTTCCACGTGGAACAGGGGCTGGTTTGTAGGCTATATCCTGGGGTGGGCGGTAATCACCGGTTTGCTGTGAAACGTGCGTTTGGAGGCTGGGCGAGGTGTGCTGGGACAGCGGACTTGTGTGTGAAGCAGGCCGGCCGCCGCGGAGGCAGACAAGGATGATAGGCAGGTTCGAGGGACCTGCTGACAAGAGAGGGTGGCCCCGGGAGGGTGTTTTGTGGACAGACACACAAGGAGAGGCGGGTGCGAGGCCGGTGGTCGTGAGCGGGCCAAAGGGGGCAAATCGGACTTTTTAGCGGTTTTTGGGCCCTGGGGGCCGGGAAGGTCTGCCGGGCCCCCTGAAAATTGTATCTG